>JADEXW010000450.1 GCA_015206935.1 Pseudanabaenaceae cyanobacterium LEGE 13415
CCGTCACCTCAGTCCGCACCGCTGCCAACGCCAACAGGTACGCCACAGCCGACGGGTACGCCACAGCCGACTTCAACGACTCCTCCTGCACCTCGAATCGATCAGGCGCAGATCGATCGTCAAAATCAATTGATGGCTGCCCTGCGCTTCAATGCCGAAGGGACAACCAAGCAAGAACGAGATCAAATCATCCAAAATACGACACAACAACTGGCGAAACAATTTCTTAACTGGACTTATGTTCCGCTCCGTCAGGCTGGAGAGAAACCGAAAGAAATCGATTTCCCGCTCGCGTTTACGCCCAGAGACTTCAACGAGCATCCGCCGCGTCCAGTGTCGATCGCGATTCTGGTCGGCAGAGATGGTAAGCCGTTACCGGATCAAAAGCCGATCGTTTTAGCTAGCACTGGCTATCAAATTCTGAACGAGAAAGCGATCGAATATGCTCTGAAAGATGCAAGTCAGCCGAATCGATTTGCTCCTATCAATACAGATCAGGTTCGTGCAGTAGTATATGACTTGCAATTTAAGTTACCGAACGCTCAACCGACTTCGTGATTTTACGATCGACGAATGTTCAAACAACACCAATCGCCGCGCTTCCACAGTGCGGCAACAATCCATCCATTCGCTTCTAAAGTATCTGCAACAGGTTTCGCTTGTTCTAGTAGAATTCCGCTCAAAATTCCCCAACTGGTCGGTTTAATTAACGGTGTCCATTGTGGGATTAGCTCGATGATGACTTCAGCTAAAATATTGCAAACTAAGCCATCAACAGGCTGATCAATCAGTTGGATCAACTCTGCAACACTACCTTGATCAACAATTAATCGACTTGGATCAATATGATTCAGTTCGATGTTTTCTTTAGTGGCTTTCACAGCTAACGGATCGGTATCAACTGCATACGCTTTCTTTGCTCCCATCAGTAATGCACCGACTGAGAGAATGCCGGAACCACAACCGACATCCGCGATCGTCACTTCTCCCGGATCAGTTCCCAACCGCATTTCTAACGCTTCTAAGCACAATTGCGTTGTTGCATGATCTCCAGTCCCAAAGGCAACACCGGGTTCAAGCTGCATTACAATTCGATCGCTGTTTGGAATCGGCAACCACGCGGGATTGATCAAGAATCGATCGCCAATTTCCTGCGGCTTCCAATAGGTTTTCCAACTGCTCGACCAATCTTCCTCATCAATGATGCGCCATTGTACGATCGGGGCTGGTAACTTCATGCAAAGCGCATCTTGTTTCAGTAACAAAGCAAACGCAGAAAGATCTAATAACTGAACTTGCTGTTGTGGCAGATAGCCAGACACGACACAAGAAGAGCCTTGATTTTGACTCGATGCCCCACGACAGCCGAAGTTATCAAATCGCCAAATTGCCGTCTCTTCAAGAGCCGCATCACAAAAAACCTGAATTTCCCACCAACTGTTTGACATAAGTGTTGAAGAATAAGGGTGAAGTTTGACCTCCACCCTCAGCGAATCTACAAAGTAACCGTGTAAGCGTCTCGAATTCCAGAGACTTCTTTAATCTGAGTGAGAATGTTCTCTGGTAGCGGATCATCAATGCTCAGAACCATCACTGCATCGCCTCGAACAATCTTCCGCCCGACCTGCATACTAGCAATGTTCACATTCGATTCACCCAACAATGAACCGATTCGCCCAATGATTCCCGGTGTATCACGGTGTAGCGTGAACAACATATAGCGATTTGGCGGAACGTTGACTGGGAACTCATTAATGCTCGTGATGCGAATTTCATCATCTCCAAGCAATGCTCCGGTGACTGAATGTTCTCCGAGTGTTCCTTTAGCAGACAAATGCAATGATCCTGCATAGTCTTTGATCGAAGCATCACGAGTTTCGATCACTCGAATTCCACGCTCTTTTGCTTCAATGCTGGCATTCACAAAGTTCACGCGCTCTTGAAGTGCAGGCGATAACAATCCTTTCAGAGCTGCAATCACGATCGGTTGACTTTGATTGGTTGCTAGATCTCCGCGCAGTCCAATGTTCAGCGATTCGATTCGTCCACCTGCTAACTGTCCGACCATCTTTCCCAGCGTTTCCGCTAACAGTAAGTAGGGCTTCAATTGCTCCATCACTTCAGGACGCAAGCCAGGAATGTTCACTGCTGATCGAGCAGGTTCACCCAGCAACACATCGCGAATTTGTTCTGCCACATCGATCGCAACATTCACTTGAGCTTCTTCAGTCGAGGCTCCTAAATGTGGAGTAAGAACAATCTCTTTGCCTAAAGCCTTGAGCGGCGATTCTTCTAGCGGTTCAGATGAGAACACATCTAAAGCGGCTCCAGCGATTTTTCCAGTTTTGAGGGCTTCTGCGATCGCACTTTCATCAATGATTCCACCCCGCGCACAGTTGATAATGCGAACGTTCGGTTTCATTTTCGCGATCGCATCTGCATTGATCAAATTCGCGGTCTCAGGAGTCTTCGGAATGTGCAACGTAATGTAATCCGCTGACTGGAACAATACATCTAATTCCACCAAACTACAGCCCAATTGTTCCGCACGTTCCATTGAGATAAACGGATCATAGGCAAGCAACTTCATGCCCATTGCTCTCGCAACCGTCGCAACGTGCGCTCCAATTTTACCTAAACCAACGACACCAAGCGTTTTGTTATACACCTCATTTCCGGTGTAGCTTTTACGATCCCATTTTCCTTGTTTCAGCTTCTCATTCGCTTCAGGAATGTAGCGCGACAAAGACAACATCATTGCCAATGTATGTTCTGCCGCCGCGATCGTATTTCCTTCGGGCGAGTTAACAACAATAATTCCTCGACGGGTTGCAGCGGGCACATCGACGTTATCCACTCCAACGCCTGCCCGTCCGATGATTTTCAGATTGCGCCCCGCCTCAATCACTTCAGCAGTAACGCGCGTTCCAGAGCGAATCATCAGCGCATCATAGTCTGGAATCACTTCAACTAACTGCTCTTTTGTGAGATCAGTTTTGACATCGACTTGCGCGACCTGGGACAAAATATCAATTCCAACTTGGTCGATCGGATCAGAAACAAGAACCTTGGGCATAACGACGGGCGGGGAGAGTATGTAAACGTGAAAAATTCGGTATCAGAGTTTTCCACAGATAGTCATTCTAGTAGATCCCGGTAATTCCCCCCATTCATTCCTGAAAAGTTTTCGATTTGAGTCTTGACGCACCCTTTAAGATAAGAACAGCGTTACTAGAGCCTTCGATTATGGTTCGTTTAGATGCGACTCCTCCCCAATCGGAAACGTCTGAGCCTGTTTACGTTGAGACTACAGAATTGGTTTCGCCAGAAGGCGTTAAATTTCCGCCGACTAATCTTTATAGTGATGAGCCACCCTTGGAAACTGATTTTCACCGTGAACAGATTGATTTACTGATTCGATTGCTTAAATACTGGTGGAGCGATCGTAATGATTTCTACATTTCTGGCAATCTCACCGTCTATTACAACGAACAGCAACTCAGGAAAAAAGATTTTCGGGGCCCCGATATTTTCGTTGTTATGGGAGCGGAAAAGCGCGATCGACGCAGTTGGGCAATTTGGGAAGAAGGCGGCAAATACCCGAATGTCGTGATTGAATTGTTGTCGAGTTCTACTGCAACGGTCGATCGCGGCAAGAAAAAAGATTTGTATCAAGATGTGTGGCGCGTTCCAGAATATTACTGGTTCCATCCCGAAACGATGGAATTCGCTGGATTTCGATTGATTGGTGGAATTTATGTCGCGATCGAGCCAACCGAAAGCGGCAGATTACCGAGTGAACAATTAGAACTTGAACTTGGAATTCACGATCGAAAACTGCGCTGGTTCACCGCAGAAGGTGAATTGATTCCGCTGCCCGAAGAAGCAGAACGCCAGGCGGCAGACCAAGCAAGACAACAGGCAGATCAGGAGCGACAAGCCAGAGAGCGACTGGAAAACTATTTACGATCGCAAGGGGTCGATCCCGATCAGATCGCCTGATAAGATTCTTAGAAAGCATTATGGTGATGTCAATGAGTAGCGAAAATACAACCGGGGCAGATGCGATCGATGTTGCGATTTCAAAAGGAATCGATTTTGATGGCTCTCCAATTCCGACTGAGAAATTAGATCTCTACAACAAAGTGATGGCACTCGAAGCGGGACGGCAGCGCAGTGGAGTCTCCAACACCATGCGATCGAGAATTGTCCGCATCGGCGCAAAACACATTCCCCAAAATGAACTGAATCAAATGTTGGAAACAGCAGGATTCGCACCTTTAAAAGAGAAAGAAATCGCCTTCTTCTATAACAAATAATGGCTGTGACCTACTCGGATATCTTAGCGGCTGCCGATCGTCTTTCTGGAGTCGCCCACAAAACACCTGTGATCACCTCGACAATGGTGAATCAGCGAACAGGCGCTCAGGTGTTCTTTAAGTGTGAGAACTTTCAGCGATCGGGGTCGTTTAAGTTCCGAGGGGCTTACAATGCGATGGCTCAATTGAGCGATGAACAGCGCAAACGAGGTGTAGTCGCTTTTTCATCTGGAAATCATGGGCAAGCATTAGCGTTAGCAGGTCAGATTCTCGGTATACCAGTTACGATCGTAATGCCGAGTGATGCACCCACTGTTAAAAAAGCTGCTACAGAAAGTTACGAAGCAGAAGTAATCTTCTACAATCGTGCCTTTGAAAAACGCGAAGAAGTGACGCAAAAGATTGCAGACGATCGAGGTTTAACTTTAATTCCCCCATTCGATTTTGCTCCAGTGATTGCAGG
>JADEXW010000070.1 GCA_015206935.1 Pseudanabaenaceae cyanobacterium LEGE 13415
ATATATCCTTTCGGATCAATCAAAACGAATGTTGGATAAGCTCGAACGGCATATGATTCCCAGACTTTAAAGTTTCGATCAACTAAAACTGGATGCGCGATTTCGTATCGAAGAATTGCTTGGCGAATATTATCGATCGAGTTTTCATTCTCGAATTTTGCGGAGTGAACGCTGAGGATCGTTAAGCGATCGCTATATTTCTGCTCCAAATATTTCAAATCCGGCAAGCTATGAATGCAGTTAATACAGCCATATGTCCAGAAATCAAGTAAAACAATTCGCCCTCTGAATGCTTTGAGAGACAGAGAGCGATCGACATTTAACCAAGTTAGATCTTTTGGAAACTCTGGAGCGCGAACCATAAAATTTCGCTATTCAGCATTCTCTGAGGATAACGCAGGCTCCGGAGTTGTAACGGGCTGAGAAACACGCGGCTTCAGTGGCATTCCTAATCGCTTTTCGAGTTCAGTCTGAGGCTCAAAATCAGAAGATGGCGCTTCAGAAGCAGGTTCCTCAACAACGGATGGTTTTTCTTCTTGTACTGAAGGCTCAACAGGTGGAATTTCTGCGGGTGCTTCAATTGCCGGAGTCGAATTAGAAGGAGGAACGATCGATGGTTTCGATTCAGGACGTTTAAATCGATCGAATAGACTCGGTTTCGGCGTTTCCTTCACTTCTGAAGTGGGTTTCACCTCAACGGGTTCTACCTCCACAGGTTCAGGTGTTTCAACCTCTGGAGCCGTTAAATCGTCAGGAATTGGGGTAGGAGAAGGTAAAACGACTGGCGATTTTGATTCTGGGCGTTTAAATCGATCGAATAAACTCGGTTTCGGTGTTTCCTTGACCTCCGGAGCAGGTGTCACTTCAACTGGCTCAACTTCTACAGGTTCAGGCGTTTCAACTTCTGGAACTGTCAAATCGTCAGGAATCGGAGTTGGGGACGGAAGCACGATCGGCGGCTTCGACTCTGGGCGTTTGAATCGATCGAATAAATTCGGTTTCGGTGCTTCCTTGACCTCCGGAGCTGCCTGAATCGGCTCTGGTGCTTTCTCTTCTTCCGGTTGCGCCTCTTCTGGAGAAGGCTCGATCGCGGGAACTTCCGCCGGAGCAGGCGGCACAACTGGAGCAACGGTCGGACGCTTAAATCGATTGAAGAATCCACCAGGCGCTTTTGCTTCTGGCACCACAGGCGCAACAGGCGAAATTACTTCAGGCTCTTTCGCTTCTTCAGTTTCTTGTGGTTCTTCGATGATTTCAGGCTCAGGACTCGGAGCAACGATAGGCGGAATGCTTGGAGTCGGGCGTTTATTGAATCGATCGAAGAATCCACTGGGTGCTTTCACCTCTGGAGCAACAGGCGAAATTACTTCAGGTACTTTCACCTCTGGAGCAACAGGCGGAACTACTTCAGTTTCTTTTGCCTCTTCAGTTTCTTGTGGTTCTTCAATGATTTCAGGTTCAGGACTTGGAGCGACAACAGGCGGAATGCTCGGAGTCGGGCGCTTAAATCGGTTAAAGAATCCACCCGGTGTTTTCACTTCTGGAGCGACAGGCGGAGCTACTTCAGGCTCCTTCGGCTCTTCAGGTTTAGGAGCGATCGTTGCTGGAGCTTCTTTCTCCAGTTCCGGTGTTGGCTCAGGTGCGATCGTTGTCGGAGCTTCTGGTTCTGGAGCAATACTTGGTTTTGGTTCCAATCGCTTAAATCGATTAAAGAATCCGCCCGGAGATTTCGGAGCTTCAGCAGGTTTCGGAGCTTCTTCAACGGGCTTCGGAGTCTCCTTCACTTCCGGTTCAATTGGCTTTTCTTCAACAGGTGGCGTAATTGGAACAGGAGAAGGTTCGGGAGTGGGCGCGACAGGTTCAGGGACTGGCTTGTAATTTGGATCAACGATCGATACTGCTTGATCAAACGAAATCTCTCCGCGAACAATCTTCGACAATGAATCCTGTCCGTTCGGCTCGTAGTTGAAAACTCTCGCGGCGTTGTTGTAAACGTTGTTAACCGGATTGCCTTTGTCGTCAACGTATTCGAGTTGCACCCAGTTCTTACCCGGTTTGAAGCCTTTTAAGTAAATTGGCTGCCATCGATCGACGGTAAAACTATCACCATTTACGGTTACTTTCACACGCCAATCCACTACATCATCCTTGTCATCTTCTTGCGCGACAATATGCAGCGGCGCATTCGTCAAAAAGAAATCTAATAGAATCGGTTCCGCCCCATACGTCGCTTGTGGACGGCTATAGGTTAATAACGGCAGTTTTGGATCAGGATTATTGTTCGGTGTCTTTGTAAACACATGGAATGTAACTTGAGCATAAGCGCCATCATTCTTAAAGCTTTCATGCCAAGGACGACCCGCAAACGCCCGAATCGTATGAGTTCCCGCCGCTAAATCCTTGAATACAACAGGCTGACTCACATCATAAACAGCTTGATACGGCTGGTCATCCAAAAACACATGCAGATGCGATCCCAAGCCTAATTTCTGATCCTTATATAGAGGCAGGTCTTTGACATTAAATTTCACCGAAACCGTATTGTCATCTAGCACCTCATTTTGACGAGGAGACACGATCGACACTTGCGGCTGATACTTTTCTAACAGCGGCTTCAATTGTTGAATCACCTCTGGCGGCGAGGCTTCCGAAATCTTCCCTGCCTTTTTCGGGGCTGCCCAACTTGGAGCAACCGCATTCATATTCAGCAGCATTGCCAAGACTAATGAGACTGAAAGAGTTCTAGCCGTCCCGCGCCAGCGCATGATCCCAAACACTAGATATTTCTCCCCATCAAACACGCATAGAACAGCGATTTGCTGTCCCTACGGCACTATAGCGGAAAAACCAGGACACCGAAGCGCGATCGCAATAAATCCCCGCACTTCTTGAATATCGGTCAAGATAGGATCAAAAGCGTGGTGAAATCGATGAACGCATTGCAGATTACTAGACTTGATGATCCAAATGCTGCTTTAGAAGTAGTTAAGCAAGTTGTAGAGCAGTTCGTTTTGCCTACCTTGTCTGAAGAGGGAAAGGAGACATTTCCCGTTACTCTCGCTAAAAACATGCCAGTAATGTTCTCAGATGCAAATGTTGAAATCTTTGGTATGCAAACCGATCAAGGTCTAGCTGGGTATATCGCAGTTGGAAGGAAAACTCACATTCATCACCTCTTTGTCAGGGCTGATCAGCAGCAGAAAGGAATTGGTCGGATGCTAATTGATTTCGTAGAACAGCGATCGAGAGCCTCTAATATTCCACAGCTAACCGTTAGAGCCTCATTAAATGCAGTCCCTTTTTATGAGAAATGCGGCTTTGAAACCACGGCTGACACACAAGAAATCAACGGGATCAAGTTTCAACCCATGCAAAAACCGCTTCAGTCTTGACAAAATTCTCAATAAGATTCGCTCATTTTCGCTGATCAACGGCTCTATCCCTCACCTAAAGCCCCTTTTACAACAAATTATTAATAACAAGATCAAAAAATATCAATCATGCTCAATCGATTGAATAGCGAATTTCAATCCTTGAGGAATGTAAAGTTAATCGACAACCCCTTGACTTTTTATCCGAGCGTAAACGCTGAGACCCAAGCGCAGTCAAGAAATCCTGAACTTTGAATTATTGTTAATAACCTTCAGAAACGTTTTCATGAAAGACCTATAATGACCCATTGAGAACCCACGAAGGCAACATCCCGAAACTACGGGAGCCATACTGGACGCTCAGACCAAGCTCGATCGCTGCACACCACTAGGTCTTATACCTTAGTCATTCCGTTGCAGCACAGCTTAACAGAAGGGTTTGAGACCAGTGCCGGATAGGGATAACCTCGTTCCTTGTCTAGAGAGAGGAGAGTCTCAATGACAATTAGCCCACCGGAGCGCGAGGCGAAGGCAAGGGTCGTCGTTGATAAAGATCCCGTTCCTACTTCCTTTGAGAAGTGGGGGCAGCCGGGACACTTCGATCGAACCCTGTCAAAAGGACCCAAAACCACCACTTGGATTTGGAACCTTCACGCCAACGCTCACGATTTCGATAGCCATACAAGCGACTTAGAAGACGTTTCTCGCAAAATTTTTAGCGCCCACTTCGGTCACTTAGCCGTTGTGTTCATTTGGTTGAGTGGAATGTACTTCCACGGCGCTAAGTTTTCAAATTATGAAGCATGGCTCGCTGACCCCACTGGAGTCAAACCCAGTGCCCAAGTCGTCTGGGACATCTTCGGTCAAGAAATTCTTAACGCGGATGTCGGCGGCGGCTTCCACGGAATTCAGATCACCTCTGGATTCTTCCAACTGTGGAGAGCGGCTGGCTTCACAAACACCTTCCAGCTTTATGTCACCGCGATCGGTGGCTTAGTCATGGCTGGCTTGATGCTGTTTGCAGGCTGGTTCCACTATCACAAACGCGCTCCCAAACTGGAATGGTTCCAGAATGTGGAGTCGATGTTGAACCACCACTTGTCCGGTCTGTTCGGACTCGGTTCGCTCTCGTGGGCTGGACACCAGATCCACGTCGCACTGCCGATTAACGAACTGCTCGATCGGGGTGTGCCTGCGGACAAGATTCCTCTGCCTCATGAGTTCATTTTGAACCCACAACTGATGGCAGACATCTATCCCAGCTTCGCAAAAGGTCTTATTCCTTTCTTTACCCTGAACTGGGGTGAATATGCTGACTTCCTCACCTTCAAAGGTGGCTTAAACCCTGTAACGGGCGGACTCTGGCTGACCGATACTGCTCACCATCATTTGGCGATCGCTGTATTGTTCCTGATTGCTGGACATATGTACCGCACCAACTGGGGTATCGGTCACAGCATCAAGGAAATTCTTGAAGCTCACAAAGGACCGTTCACCGGAGAAGGTCATAAGGGGCTGTACGAAAACCTGACCACTTCTTGGCACGCTCAATTGGCGATCAACCTGGCAATGGTTGGTTCCTTGAGCATCATCGTGGCGCAGCATATGTACGCGATGCCTCCTTACCCCTACTTGGCAACTGACTACGCAACTCAGTTGTCGATCTTTACGCATCATATGTGGATCGGTGGATTCTTCATCGTCGGTGGTGCGGCTCACGCGGCAATCTTCATGGTGCGCGACTACGATCCGGTTGTGAACCAAAACAACAACCTCGATCGCGTTCTGCGTCACCGGGATGCCATCATCTCTCACTTGAACTGGGTTTGTATCTTCTTGGGCTTCCACAGCTTCGGTCTGTACGTGCATAACGATACGATGCGGGCTTTAGGTCGTCCTCAAGATATGTTCTCGGATACCGCTATTCAACTTCAGCCCGTGTTCGCGCAGTGGATTCAAAACCTCCACACGCTGGCTCCGGGTGGCACTGCTCCCAACGCTTTGGCTCCTGCTAGCTATGCGTTTGGTGGTGGAACGATCGCGGTCGGTGGCAAAGTTGCCATGATGCCGATCGCACTGGGTACGGCGGACTTCATGGTTCACCATATCCATGCCTTCACAATTCACGTCACAGTATTGATCCTCTTGAAGGGCGTACTGTTTGCACGTAGCTCACGCTTGATTCCTGATAAAGCGAATCTTGGTTTCCGCTTCCCGTGCGATGGTCCGGGTCGTGGCGGTACTTGCCAAGTGTCTGGATGGGATCACGTCTTCCTCGGTCTGTTCTGGATGTACAACTCCTTGTCGATCGCTATCTTCCACTTCAGTTGGAAAATGCAATCCGATGTCTGGGGTACGGTTGCACCGGATGGAACGGTAGATCATGTAACGGGCGGTAACTTCGCTCAAAGTGCGATCACTATCAATGGTTGGTTGCGCGACTTCCTGTGGGCACAAGCAGCACAGGTGATTGGATCTTACGGTTCGGCACTGTCAGCTTACGGACTTCTGTTCCTGGGCGCTCACTTTGTTTGGGCATTCAGCTTGATGTTCCTGTTTAGTGGACGTGGCTACTGGCAAGAACTGATCGAATCGATCGTGTGGGCGCACAACAAGCTCAAAGTTGCACCGTCCATTCAACCTCGTGCGTTGAGCATTATCCAGGGACGGGCTGTGGGCGTTGCTCACTACCTCTTAGGTGGAATCGTCACTACGTGGGCATTCTTCCTAGCTCGATCAATTTCAATCGGATGAGCGAGGATTAATAAACAGCTATGGCAACTAAGTTCCCAAAATTTAGTCAAGACCTTGCCCAAGATCCTACTACTCGTCGGATTTGGTACGGGATTGCCACCGCTCACGACTTTGAAAGCCATGACGGAATGACAGAAGAGAAGCTCTACCAAAAGCTTTTCGCAACGCATTTCGGTCACTTGGCAATCATCTTCTTGTGGGCATCCGGTAGTCTGTTCCACGTTGCTTGGCAAGGCAACTTCGAGCAATGGATCAAAGATCCGCTCAACATTCGTCCGATCGCTCATGCGATTTGGGACCCTCAGTTCGGTAAGCCTGCGGTAGAAGCCTTTACCCAAGGTGGCGCGAACTATCCGGTCGATATTTCCTACTCTGGTCTGTATCACTGGTGGTACACGATCGGCATGAGAACGAACGGCGACCTGTATCAAGGTTCGATCTTCTTGCTGATTCTGTCGGCAGTCCTCCTGTTCGCAGGTTGGTTGCACCTCCAGCCGAAATTCCGTCCGAGCTTGGCTTGGTTTAAGAACGCTGAATCGCGTCTGAACCACCACTTGGCAGGATTGTTTGGAGTCAGTTCGCTGGCTTGGGCAGGTCACTTGATCCACGTTGCAATCCCCGAATCTCGTGGACAGCATGTGGGTTGGGATAACTTCTTGTCCACGATGCCGCACCCGGCAGGTTTGGGACCGTTCTTCACTGGCAACTGGAGCGTTTATTCGCAAGATCCAGATACCGCTGGTCACATCTTCGGAACGGCTCAAGGATCGGGTTCCGCAATCTTGACTTTCCTCGGTGGATTCCATCCGCAAACGGAGTCGCTGTGGTTGACCGACATGGCTCATCACCATTTAGCGATCGCGGTGATCTTCATCGTGGCAGGTCATATGTACCGCACCAACTTTGGGATCGGTCACAGCATCCGAGACATTCTGAACGCACACAAGCCGCCTGCTGGTGCTTTGGGTGACGGCCACACCGGACTGTATGACACCGTAAACAACTCCCTGCACTTCCAATTGGGTCTTGCCCTGGGTGCGTTGGGAACGGTGACTTCGCTGGTGGCTCAACATATGTACTCGATGCCTCCGTATGCGTTCATGGCGAAGGACTTCACCACACAAGCAGCACTGTACACTCATCACCAGTACATTGCAGGCTTCCTGATGGTTGGAGCATTCGCACACGGCGCAATCTTCTGGGTTCGTGATTACGATCCAGATCAAAACAAAAACAACGTGCTTGCACGGATTTTGGGACACAAGGAAGCGATTATCTCGCACTTAAGCTGGGTGTCGTTGTTCTTGGGCTTCCATACCCTCGGTCTGTACGTTCACAATGATGTCGTTGTCGCTTTCGGTACGCCTGAGAAGCAAATCTTGATCGAGCCTGTGTTCGCACAGTTCGTCCAAGCAGCTCACGGTAAAGCACTGTATGGCTTTAACGCTCTGTTGTCGAACGCGGACAGCATTGCCTCTAACTCTGGTGCAGCTTATCTGCCCGGTTGGTTGGATGGAATCAACAGTGGAACGAACTCGCTGTTCTTGACGATCGGACCTGGCGACTTCTTAGTTCACCATGCGATCGCACTCGGTCTGCATACCACTACCTTGATCTTGGTCAAGGGCGCGTTGGATGCTCGTGGATCGAAACTGATGCCCGATAAGAAAGACTTCGGCTACGCATTCCCTTGCGATGGTCCGGGTCGTGGCGGTACTTGCGACATTTCCGCATGGGACTCCTTCTATCTGGCAATGTTCTGGATGTTGAATACGATCGGTTGGGTTACGTTCTACTGGCACTGGAAGCATCTTGCGATCTGGTCTGGTAACGTGGCTCAGTTCAACGAAAGTTCGACCTATCTAATGGGTTGGCTGCGTGACTATCTCTGGCAGTATTCGGCTCCGCTGATCAACGGCTACAACCCGTATGGCATGAACAACCTGGCGGTTTGGGCTTGGATGTTCCTCTTTGGACACCTGGTTTGGGCAACTGGATTCATGTTCTTGATCTCGTGGCGGGGTTACTGGCAAGAATTGATCGAAACTCTGGTGTGGGCACATGAGCGCACTCCGCTGGCGAACCTGATTCGCTGGAAGGATAAGCCAGTTGCATTATCGATCGTTCAAGCTCGTTTGGTCGGTCTGGTTCACTTCACGGCAGGTTACGTGCTGACGTATGCAGCCTTCGTGATTGCCGCTACTGCTGGTAAGTTCGGTTAATCAAACTGAATCGGTAGGGTAGACAGAGAAATCCCTCGCCTTCGGGTGGGGGATTTCTCTATTTAGTTATGAGTTTCATCTTCTAGAACAGAAGCAGACTTGAGACGACGTTGAGTTCTGGACAACGGTTAGTCGATAACTGGCGAAGTCTCACACCTGTAAAGCAATAGCGGGTAATAGAAGTGTTCTCGCTTCGTTCGATTCCGCCCGGAATGAATTCGGGGACGGGTGAATGCGATGAACGACACTTTTCAAACATTCTCTAATTAGAAATCGTCTCAATCTTCTTTAGCATTTACTTTTCTGAGCCTTCTTTAACATTTCTTGTGCAACTTGCATTGCTGGCGTTTCCCCGTATTGCAATTTCAAATTCTGAAATGCTCTATTCGCGGCTTTCATTACGCTACCCGATGGACTCTGTAACGCCTTCTGCAAATATGGCAAGACCCTCTGCGATCGAATTTCGCCCAACGCCTGAACCGCATACAGACGAACCTTAAGATCCGCGTCTTGCGTTAACTTGCCTAGGACTGGAATTGATCGCTCGACTTCATCCCGCACTGCATTCTGATGAGCAATTTGACCGAGCGCGATCGCAGCATTTCCTCGCACGATCGAATCAGCATGAGTCGCGTACTGCATCAATCTTGAAACGTGCTTCAAATCCTTGGATTGTCCCAGAACGAGCATCTCCTGGGTCAGATCTTCGAGTGTGCCATCATTCGGACGCTTCGGATCTTGAATTGTGGGCGGAATCGTGAACGCGATCGTTTGCGCTCTCGGTTCTTCTGCTTCTAAGCGTTTCGGATCTTGAATCACAGGCGGCAAAATCACTTCTTCACTTTCATCTCTTGGCTCTGATGTTTCGTCGATCGAGATCGTCTCGGATGAAGTTGCCACAAATTCTGGCGTTTCTGTAATTGCTTCTGTCACAGGTGCAGCAATTCCTAAAACTTCAGCTTCTGGTTCTGGTGTCGTCTCAATTTCTCCGGTTGTCGCAAGTTCAGGGGTTAAAACTTCAGGGGTTTCTTCAATTGCTGCTGTTACAGGTGTTTCTGTGGTCGATGCGGGAGCTTCCTCCACGGGTGAAACTGCGATCGACTCCTTCACAGGCGGCATCATTGGCTCTGGAGTTGGGTTGATTGTGCGGTCGATCGAAGTCTCTTTAGCGTTAGATTTCTCATATCGCGACACTCCAAAGATAATTCCACCGACAACCGCAACAAAGGTAGCGATCGCCATCAAACTTTGAACCATAACCTAACTTCCATGCAATTCAGCTTTATCATTTTGTCTTAAGTAGGCGCAGTTGCTTGGATTTATTGCAATGTCTCAATGGGTAGAACATACGGCGCAGGTTGAAGTCGCAGCATCGATCGAGAAAGTGTGGGGTCTCTGGTCTGATCTCGAACAAATGCCGAATTGGATGAATTGGATTTCTTCGGTCAAGGTTTCTGAGGAACAGCCAGAACTCTCGCGCTGGACACTAAACGCGGCTGGACTTCAATTTAGTTGGCAATCGCACTTGACCAAAATTATTCCAAACCAAATCATTCAATGGGAATCGATTAGCGGGTTGCCTAATCGGGGTGCGATTCGATTTTACGATCGTGGAACTGAAGGCAGCGTCGTCAAAATGACGATCGCTTACTCGGTTCCTGAACTGTTAGCGCGATTAATGAATAATTCAATGGTCGATCAATTCGTGCAATCGAATATTCGAGGAGATCTCGATCGATTTCGTGAGTATGCGGTTCGATCTGATGTTGTTTGAGCTTGTGAATTAGAGAATTGCGATCGTGCTTGTCATGTTTTGATCTGAAAATATGATGTTTTTAGGTTGAAAGATAGCGCGATCGAAATTGAACATGATATCTCGATAAGTGTATCTTATTGTTCGAGTTGGTTTTGTCATGTTTCTATCTGAGAAGAAGTTAATCAGAGCAAAATCTGTATAATTCGATCGCTCTAGTTAACTCCTGGAAACCGTTTCATGGCGCAGAACCCTTTTGATCAATTGTCCAAGCAATACTTGGAGGAGTTTCTAGCTCCAATCGGAACCGTTCAACGACAATACGAAATTCCGGGTGAAGCTAAGTTTGTTGACGTATGGTTCGTGCCTAATCCTGATGCAATTCAAGCCGCAGATTTGGGACTTTTAGGACGTATGGTACAGAAGCCTTGCCTACTTGAACCCTATCGCAACGTTCCGACCCGAACTGAGGTAAGAGTTTCGCTAATGAAATTAGTTTGGGTGCAGGAAGATGAACGTCGCAAAGCACAACGTGAGGAATTATCAGAAGATGAACTTCCGCAGCTTTGGATTCTGGCAGCAACCACTTCTCGACCTTTACTAGAAGAAGCAGAAGGCAAAATCAAAGCAGATTGGATGCCAGGCGTTTACTTTTTATCTAGCATTTTGAAAACTGCGATCGTTGCGATTGATCAACTTCCTGAAACGGAAGAGACCCTATGGCTAAGGATCTTAGGTCGAGATGGTACGCAAGAAAGAGCCATTCGAGAAGTTCTCGCCCTGCCTCTAGACAATCTAAGACGCAGCAGTATTTTGCGTTTACTGGTGAATTGGAAAGTTAGAATTGATTTAGGCGAAATCGTAGATGTTGCTGAACGGGAGGGAATGATGGCACTGTCTGAAGCGTTTTTAGCTTGGGAGCAAGAAACTCAAGCCCGACTTCGACGAGAAGCTGAAGAGTTTGTAAGACAGAGAATTGAACAGACTGTGCGGCAAGAAGTTGAACAGACTGTGCGGCAAGAAGTTGAACAGACTGTGCGGCAAGAAGTTGAACAGACTGTGCGGCAAGAAGCACAAAATGTAGAGCGTCGATCGCTAATTCTTCTCCTACTTGAACAGAAGCTTGGGACTTTGCCAGATGAAGCAATCAACCAGCTTTCTACTTTGAATCTCGATCAACTGGGACAATTAGCGATCGCACTTCTAAACTTTACGTCGATCGACGATCTCACCGATTGGCTCAACGAATAGCAAGCTTAATCGAGACAACCATCCCACAGTCAGCCCTTTATAATAAAGAAATGTAACGACAATCTTTAAAGAGCTGACTCATGCTAATCGATCAACGTCCTCCATCGACTGAAGCGATTGAACTTCCCGCAGGTGGAACCGATCCGACTCGATTTGATTGGAAAGAAGCTTGGTATCCGGTTTATTATGTTCAAGATTTAGATAAAACAAAGCCGACAAAATTCACACTGTTGGAACAAGATTTAGTCATCTGGTGGGATGCGAAGGCTCAAGGTTGGAGAGCGTTTGAAGATCAGTGTCCGCATCGATTAGCACCGCTCTCAGAAGGTAGAATTGCTGAAGATGGATTGCTCGAATGTCCGTATCATGGATGGGCATTTGAAGGAGATGGAAACTGCGATCGTATTCCACAACAACCCGAAGGACTCGCAGCGAATGAATCTAAACGGGCTTGTGTAAAATCTTACGCAACCGCAGAACGTCAAGGATTACTATTTGTTTATCCAGGGCAGAACAATCCAGAACAAGTGAAGATTCCCATTATTGAACCGATGGAAGAGACACCCAATGAATGGGTTTGTTTGAATACCTTTCGGGATTTGCCTTATGATGCGTTGACGCTGTTAGAGAATGTGTTGGATACAAGCCATGTTTCGTTCACACATCATAAATCCGTGGGGAATCGATCGAATGCGTCCCCAGTTGAGCTAGAAGTTTTGGAAGCTGGTAAACAAGGCTTTACAGGATTTTGGCAAGCAGGTCCGCGCAAAGGAACATTGGGATCACAACACACCCGATTTATTGCACCAGGATTGATGTGGAATGACCTGACTTCAAAACAGTTTGGTCGCACAATGACTGTTGTTTATGCAACTCCAATTAGAAAAGGCGAATGTCGTGTCTTTGCTCGATTTCCGTTTAAGTTTGCTTCTAAGTTACCAAGCTTCTTTATCAAACTGACACCTCGATGGTATTCGCACTTGGGTAACAATACGGTGCTAGAGGATGATCAAATCTTTTTGCACTATCAAGAGCGTTACTTAGACCAAAAAGGGGGCAGTCCGAATTTCGCTAAAGCATTTTACTTACCGACTCGTGCAGATTCGTTTGTTTCAGGCTTACGGAAATGGGTCAATGAGTTTGATGCTGAACCCTTTCCCAATGAAAAATTACCCCCGTTACAGTCGATCGAACAATTGCTCGATCGATATTCTTCTCACACGATTCATTGTTCGAGTTGTCGAACCGCGTTAGCTCGAATTCAGAAATTGAAATTTGCGATCGCAGTGCTTGGAATTCTCGCTTGGGCAACCTTGCCATTGATTTCGATCGTGCTTCAACCTTCTTCGTTCACGATCGCCATTCTTGCTGCGATCATGCCTGTAATCTCAGGCTCTATCTGGCTTGTACTGCACAACTTAGAGCGTAAATTCTACAAGGGAGAGCGCACTCCAGCAAGAAACTTACCCGAAAAAAGACATAATTGAATCTGTTGCCTCCAGCCATTCGTAGTTTAAACACGATGACGGATCGATTTAACCAGGAGGCAATAGTAATGACCTTGCGTTTAGTCGAGCGGCTCAATGCTGTCAGACATCAGAACTTTGTGGGGCGTGAAGCAGAATGCGAACTGTTTCGATCTGCAATCGCGTCCCCAACTCTGCCCTTTTCTGTCTTGTATCTTTCAGGAATGGGTGGAATTGGCAAAACGATGTTGATTCGGCAGTTTGCTCAGATTTGTCGAAGTCGGAACATTCCCACAACTTACTTAGAGGGTCACAATTTTGAGTCTGCACCTCAATCCTTTTTGAAAGCACTCAATCTGATTGGTGCATCACGTCATGTTTTATTTATTGATAGCTATGAACGCTTGTTACCGATCGAAACTTGGATGCGTGAGGAATTTCTTCCGCAGTTACCAGAGCAGACTTTGATTGTGTTAGCAGGTCGAAATGCTCCAAGTTCTGCATGGCGAACTGATCCAGGATGGCAAGCCTTGTTTCATGCGATCGCACTTCAAAAACTCAATGTCGAAGACAGTCAGCTTTATCTAAAGAAGCGAGCGATTCCCGCTTTGCCAGAGATTCTTAGTTTTACACAGGGGCATCCGTTAGCTTTATCGCTGATGGCAGACCTGTACATTCAAGCGGAAGGATTAATGATTGATGCGGCTTTTAATGTGTCGCAGATTTTATTAGAGACATTTTTAGAAGAGGTTCCCAGTTCCACGCATCGAATTGCTTTAGGCGCTTGTGCGATCGCAGATTCAACGACTGAAACACTGTTGTCTGAATTGTTACAGCAATCTGATGTACATGAAGTGTTTGAATGGTTGCGAAGTCTTTCATTTGTACAATCCGATCGATTTGGACTGGTACTTGATCCCGTTGCACGAGAAGCGATTATTTCTGATTTACGCTGGCGGAACTATGATTTATGGAATCGGTTTCAGCAACGAGTCCAGAACTATCGCACTC
>JADEXW010000451.1 GCA_015206935.1 Pseudanabaenaceae cyanobacterium LEGE 13415
CCGCGCACTGAATTGGGCCCGCCGAGTGTGTAAGCATTGTAGGGCGGCAAATCTCCGATCGTCGTTCCTGCTTGGATGTTGAGCGCTAATACTTCAGGTTGTTGCTGTGTTCGCTCCAAGTTGAAGAAATTCACGGGAATGTATTGTGAATAGTTGGCTTGCAGGCGATTTGAGAGAATACTGCCGCTCCCAATGGGAATCGATTGCTCAGTCGTGAGTGTCAGAATTGAACCACTCGACGGATCTGCCGGGTTATTTCGCTGATCGCGGACTGCCGTAAAGTTTACTGTGGTCAAATCATCGATTCCGGTTCCGCTAAATGACAGCGGCGCACCATTACGATCGCGTCTTGCGATAGTTCCATCTCCATCTCGCAAACTAATCCGCGTATAGTTCAAGCCTAAAGTACCATCCCAGCCATCGGCGATCGGACGATTCACGGCAACCGTCCCACCAAATCGACCTTCTCGAACGCGATCGCCATTCAATAATTCACTGGCATCATTATCAAAGACGCGCGAAATACCTCGTCTGCGAAAGCCACTGAAGCTGTACCCTAATTTGTCGGGTTCAGTCGCGCGATAAGGACTGACAAACCGTCCATCGAACTGAACATCTCGCGTTCCAACTGAAATATTGCCACCTAGCTGCTGTCCAACACCATTAAAGTTGTTGTCGCTGTAGTTCAAAGTGCCAAATACCCCTAAGTCGCTGTTGATACCTCCACTGACATTGAAGGCACGACTGCGAGCTTCAGTCAGGTTATAAACGACCGTAGTACGACGAGCATCGCCTTCAAGAGAAATCCGTCCATTGGTGAACAGTCCCGTTTGAAGAATGCGCTGGAGGTCTTCACGGGCGGCGGCTTCCTGAAAGATTTGTCCGGGCTTCAGTTGGATTTGGTTGCGTAAGAAATCTTCTCTCGTTCTGCCGCGAATCGGTTCTCCTTTATCAGTTGTGAGCCTGCCTTGTTCATCGGTAAAGCGAATTTGAATATTTCCGATCGTGCCTTCTGCGACTTCAACGGTTAAGACACCCTCACGATTCGGAATCACGCCAATGACTCGCGCCAAATTGAATCCGTTTTGCCGATACCAATCGTTGATCTGCCGAATGCTGGCGTTAATTGCTGTCGGGCTGACGGGCGCTCCAAATTGAGATTGGAAGAATTGATTTGCGATCGCAGGAGTGAGCGCTTGAGCATTCACCAGATTTAGCGATCGAACAGTTGTCGGCTGCACTTGAAACGTGACACTTAGCCCGTTCGGATTCGTGCGAGTAGTAAACGTTGCGGTACTAAACAATCCAGTTTCGAGAATCGTCGCAATATCTCGCTGAAGTTGAGGAGTGCTGACGTTACCGCCCGGTTGAGTTTGAATACGATCGCGAACTAACGCTTGTAATTCAGGAGAAGCCCCGACGATTTGCACATCGGTTGCAGTCAGGACTAAATCGGCTGGGGTTTGAGGCTGTGGAGGACGGACGGGAACTGGACGAGAGGGCGTTTGTGCAATGGATTGAGCGCGAACGGGTGTAACGGGTGCGGGTAGAGTTACTTGCGCGATCGACGGACGAGGAAATTTTGGCATTGGGCGAATTGCTTCAACCGTTGGCGCTGCACTTTTAATGATTTCAGGAGTCGTGCGGGGAGAAAGCGATTTCGTCTCCACAATTGGAGATTCCGTTGGAATGACCACATCTTGAGCCGTGGCTTTTTGTGCCAACTCTGAGGCAGAAATTAACCCGATCGCACAGAGAGTAAGTTTAGAAACACGCATTGCAGAACCCGCAGAATTAGAGCTTTGTGAATGAACAAATTTAAGAATTAAGCTTAGTTGTATCAGAAAAATTGAACTATCAGAGAGTAATTGATCCCCAATTCGTGATCTGATAAACAGCGAGATATGAAACAGTTGTAGTACTGATTGAAGAACAATTTGAAAGCAGAGTTCCCGCATGATGAATCCATCGCTCTATCCGCTTGGTGTTCCGCCAAATGCTTGGTATGTTGATGAGTCGATCGCTGATTTGACTCGACCTGCGATCGCTTCTCAAATGATCACGCTGAAGACAGCGACAAAAACTTTGCGACTCGATTTAGCAAAATCTGCCCTCATAATTATCGACATGCAGAATGATTTTTGTCATCCCGATGGATGGTTATCGCATATCGGAGTGGATGTGACTCCTGCTCGATCGCCTATTATTCCAATTCAGCAATTGCTTCCAATTTTGCGTGAGATTGGAATGTCGATCGTTTGGCTGAATTGGGGCAATCGCCCGGATTTGCTCAATATTAGTCCTGCGACTCGGCACGTTTATAATCCAACCGGAACTGGAGTGGGTTTGGGTGATCCTCTGCCGAAGAATCAAGCTCCGGTGCTTGAAAAAAATAGTTGGGCAGCCGCGATCGTGGATGAGCTTCAACCGCTAGAGAGCGATATCAAAATTGACAAATATCGGATGAGCGGATTTTGGGATACGCCACTCGATAGTATTTTGCGAAATTTGGGAAAAACGACGCTCTTCTTTGCAGGTGTGAATGCGGATCAGTGTGTGATGGTGACGCTACAAGATGCGAATTTCTTAGGCTATGACTGCATTTTGCTAAAAGATTGTACGGCAACAACTTCGCCTGATTTTTGCCTACAAGCAACCTTGTATAATGTGAAACAGTGCTTTGGATTTGTTAGTGATTCAACTCAGTTAATGGATGGCTTGAAGACGAGCCTAAAACTTGCAAATTAAAGAAACAATTGCCATACTGTCCTTGATCTTTTCGATTAATTTTCCTGTTTTTAAAATACTCAGAATGTAGACGTGATGTAGTATTACCGGTTTGATCAGAAAAATACAGTATGGCAGTTCCTGAAAGTTTAAATCCGTTAAGAGTTCCTGACTTTAATGGCGATGGTCGCACTGATTTATTTAGTCTGAATATCAACACTCGCGTTGCTGATTTGAACTTAGTGTCTGGAGTTCGATCGCTGGGTTCAAGTTCGTTCAGCTCGATTCCAAGTAGTTGGGAAGCGCCAAAATATGGAGACTTTAATGGCGATCGTAAAACTGATTTACTGTGGCGCGATTCTGCAACTGGGGCGAACGGAATTTGGCTGATGAATGGCGCTTCGATTCAAGCAGGCGCATTTCTCGAACCCTTACAAGGAGATTGGAGGAGTGTGATCGGTGAATTTAATAGTGATGGGAAGACTGACTTATTCTGGTACAATTTTGCAACTGGAGACTATCAGCTTTGGCTGATGGATGGATTCCAAAAAACGAGACAATTGAGCGGTAAAATTGAAGGCGGTTGGGAACCTTCGATCGCTGATTTTAATAACGATGGTCGAACGGATTTGTTCTGGCGAAATCCCCCAACTGGTAGAAACTCAATCTGGACATTTGATCCACAAGTTTTATCGATTTCTGGTGAATCATTGCCCTCGAAGGAATTGACCTGGAATGCAGAAGTAATTGATTTTAATGGCGATGGACGAAGTGATATTTATTGGCGCGATCGCTTAACCGGACAGAATCAAGTTTGGACATGGACGGGAATTGGATTTCAACCGGATGCGACCCCGATCGATCTTCCGGGAACAAGCTCTGATGTCACGATCAGAACGGCTGACTTTGAAGGAAATGGTTTGACCGATTTCCTCGTTCGCAATCCAAGTACAGGCAATGATCAGGTTTGGTTGTCGAATGGTAGGAGCGTGGAGATCTTGGCTGTTGCGAGTCAAGCGGCTGGATTTCGAGCGGAAATTGGAGACTATAACGGCGATCGATTCTCGGACATTCGTTGGACAAGTCTTGATAGTACGCAGAGTGTGATTTGGTTTAGTAACGGAATTTTGCCAAAACCGATGGTCGCCTAGAACGATGATGCGATCGTGTTCAAAGCGATTAAGCAACGTCTGTCACGATCGCAAACAAATCTACACTCTTAGGATCTCACCGCTCGGAACATTCCAAACCGACACAATCCAGCCCCAAACGCCAACCGCATTAATAACAAGGTTGGAACTTCTCTAAGCGACTTGATGAAGCCAGACAGCCCGAACCGAATCAATCCTTCAGGACGTGCAATACCCTGCCAAATCGAGTCTAACCAGGAAGGTAATGTTTCCTGTGTCCAATCCGCTGTTTGTACCGTTCCATCGGTGAGCTGTGTGGCTTCCAAGAGTTCCGCAAATCCTTCAATACTGGCAAACTCTGGATGTGCCCACTGATCGAGCAACTGTCGCATCACCAGACCTTCCCACAGCACAAATGGTTTTTGCCGGGTATCTCTCTGATTCCAATCTGCCACAACCAGGATTCCACCCGGTTTTAGAACTCGCATCAGTTCTTTCGCAAACACCGCTTTGTCTGGCATATGCGGGCCTGCTTCAATACACCAAACCACATCAAAGCTAGAATCTGCAAACGATAGATTCAGGGCATCATCGACTTGGAATTTAGCTGAGACTTCTGGCGGTGTAAGTTCTTGTGCCCGTTTCACTTGTCCCGGACTAATCGTAATTCCTGTCACCTGAAACCCATAGTCTTTTGCCAGAATTCGACTGCTTCCCCCGATGCCGCACCCAACATCTAACACGGTTGTACCTGCCGGAAGTTTGTCCAATCCACCCCAGCGCACCATCTCATGCACAAAATCGGATTTTGCTTGTAAAAAGTCTTTAGACCGAGGTGGAGCGCCATAGTGACCTAAATGGATATGTTCTCCCCAATAGAACTCAAGAATGCCATCCTGAGTCCATTCGTCATACGC
>JADEXW010000452.1 GCA_015206935.1 Pseudanabaenaceae cyanobacterium LEGE 13415
GATCGGGACACCGGACGAAAATCAGAGAATGTTCGATCGGCTTTCTGCGTTGCTCAAATAGCAAAAAAGAGCCTACATCCCGTAAGCTCTCTAAGATTTTGAGTAAACCATCAAGCTAACCCAGCAGGTATGCAGACTTCAGCGCCCAGAAAATCAGAACGGCAATGCTGCCTAAAATCAGGGTGGCAGAAGTCGCAACCACGACCGGACTATCCGCACCGTCAAATTTCATAATTCCGCGATTCAAATCTGATGCCATCGTTCGCACTCCACATAAGCAACTCGGTGATTAATTCCAGGCTAATCACGATTTTCCGTTTGCCCTTCTTTCTCAAGCATTATTTTATCTTTTCATTTTTATAAGTTCACGTAATCTAAAAGATAGAGAACTCGGATAGGATTCTCCGTCTGAGGATGGCTCGATCGACGACAGATTATCCGATTGATCCCCTAACCCCCTTAAAAAGTGGGACTGAGGGGATCAAGGATCGGTTGCAACTACAGATTGATCCGGTATCACTTGCAAAGCTGAACTCATTCGATACCGTTGCAGCATTCCCGTAACCTGAACCGCGATCGCTTCAAATCTGCGATACAACCGTTTTGGCAATGCTCTCAGCAGATAAGCCGCAAATAGTGTTTGCAACGTCCGATGAGGTTCTTCGATCAAAATCGTGCTGTAAGTTGAGAGAGATTGGTGAATCAAATCGATCGCCATTCTTCCATCTCGCAACGAAACCGCGCGTCTTGCTAAATGCCGATATTGATACGCCATCGCCGGTGCATTCCATTCTGCGGCTTCTTGAGGTGCCCAGTTTTTCAAATCTTGTAGCATCGCTTCCCAAGAATGAAGCTTCTTCATTAACTGAGCGGAATAGCTCTGAGAACTGATTCGATATAGCGTTAAGGCTTCTGGAACACCCTCAAATTTGCACTTCGTTTTCAGCAAAATTCTGATCCAGCATTCGACATCTTCAGACGGGTGCAAACTGCGATCGGGGTTGAAATAACAGAGATCACCCGCCGCATTGAGGAATTGAATTTGCTCCAGAATTGATCGACGAATCACAGGAACGGAACCATTTCCGATCGGAGTTCGGCAGAGTAAATCGATCGGCGTAATATCGCTCATTTTCGTCAATTGCAACAAGCCCATATCGTTTCCTTGATCGTCAATGAAGCGAGAGGGGCAAAAACTTACACCGACTTCAGGATGTCGATCGAGATGTTCAATATGTTTCGCTAGCTTGTCTTCCGCCCAAAGATCGTCTCCGTCTAAAAAGGCAACGTATTCACCTTGAGCGTGACGAATTCCGAGATTGCGAGCAGCGGCGGGTCCTTGATTTTCTTGATATAGAATCTTGATTCGCGGATCGCTGAACTGTTGGCAAATTTCGATACTTCGATCTTGTGAACCGTCACTGACTAGGATCGCTTCAAAATCAGAATACGTTTGTGCCAGAATCGATTCTATCGTCTGCTGTATGTAGGGTTCAACGTTGTAGATCGGAACGATAACCGTGATTTTATTGGGCATGAGAAGAGCATCGAACTACACATGCCCGTATTTTCCGCAAATCGAGAAGCAATCTCCAACGGTGTAGTAGATAACTTTATCGCGGGATCATGAAGTGCTGAACAAATAAAAAGCCTTCACGAAGCTGTGAAGGCTCAATAAAGTAGATTTACGGTTACGTAGCTAGATTACACGGCGATCGATACAGAAGTTTTCACGGTACGAATCACCACTTGCTGATCTTCATCCACATCGACGATCGCGGTATCTCCGGCTTGAATCTGTCCAGCTAAGAATGCCTCCGCCAAACTGTCTTCGAGCAAGCGAGCGATCGCACGACGCAATGGACGCGCTCCGTAACTTGGGTTATATCCATCGACTACAACGCGATCTTTGAAGCGATCGCTGACTTCAAGCGTAATGCCTTGCTCTGCAATTCGAGCGGCTGCATCTCGAATCATCAAGTCGGCAATTTGAACCACTTCATCGCGGGTTAGTTGACGGAAGACAATGATTTCATCGACGCGGTTGAGAAATTCTGGTCGGAAATACTGCTTCAATTCGTCATTCACCAGAGTGCGAATGCGGTTGTACTGAACCATTTCCGAAGAGCCAGTTTCAGTCGCGAATCCTAATCCTGCGCCGCCTTTCTCAATCACTTTTGAACCTAAGTTCGAGGTCATGATCAAGAGTGTGTTCTTGAAGCTAACTGTGCGACCCTTAGCATCGGTCAAACGACCATCATCTAACAGTTGCAACATCATATTGAAGACATCAGGATGAGCCTTTTCCACTTCATCAAACAGAATCACGGTGTACGGATTGCGGCGAACGGCTTCGGTCAATTGTCCACCTTCGTCATATCCGATATAGCCAGGAGGCGAACCGATTAGCTTAGAAACGGTGTGCGATTCCATGTACTCGGACATATCCAGACGAATCATCGCATCTTCAGAACCGAAAACTGCTGCTGCGAGTGCTTTCGCAAGTTCAGTCTTACCCACTCCCGTTGGGCCTGAGAAGATAAACGATGCGATCGGGCGATTTGGATCTTGTAAACCGACACGAGAACGTTTAATCGATCGAGCAACGGCTGTTACCGCTTCATCTTGTCCGATCACGCGCTGGTGCAACACTTCATCTAAGTGCAACAACATCGCCGATTCAGATTCGGTCAGCTTGCTAACCGGGATATTTGTCCAGGAAGAAATCACTTGTGCGATATCTTCTTCGGTGACGACGGGCATAGCGCCATTCGGGACATCGGCGGCAATTTGTCTTTCGAGTTCAATTTCTCGATCGCGTAATTGACCCGCTTTATCGAAGTCCTGAGCCGCAACGGTCGCTTGCTTTTCTTTCTGAACTTGGCGCAGTTCTTTCTTCAGCGCTTTCACGGCTGGATTCGTATTCCGCAAGCGCACGAGTGAACCCGCTTCGTCAATTAAGTCGATCGCTTTATCCGGTAAGAATCGATCCGTGATGTAACGATCAGCTAACTTCGCGGCAGCTTCCACGGCTGAATCATCGATCTGTAACTGGTGATGTTGTTCATAACGATCGCGCAATCCTCGGAGAATATCGATCGTTTCGTCTACGGTCGGTTCACCCACCATCACAGGCTGAAATCGCCGCTCTAAAGCAGCATCTCGCTCAATGTGCTGGCGGTATTCATCCAGCGTCGTCGCTCCTAAGCATTGCAGTACACCACGAGCCAGAGCAGGCTTCATGATATTCGCTGCATCCATTCCGCCACCGGTCGAACCAGCACCGACAAGCGTATGGATCTCGTCAATCACGAGAATGATATTGCCGGATTCTTGCACTTCATCCAGAATTTGTTTCATCCGTTCTTCAAACTCACCCCGGAAGCGCGTTCCAGCCAACAAGCCGCCCATATCAAGCATAAATACCTGCTTGTCTTGCAGCAATTCGGGAACCGCCTGATCGTGGATGCGTTGCGCCAATCCTTCCGCGATCGCAGTTTTACCGACTCCAGGTTCGCCCACCAAAACCGGATTATTTTTAGAGCGACGACCAAGAATTTGAATCACGCGATCGAGTTCTTTCTGCCGTCCAATCATTGGATCAAGCTTTCCTTCGGCAGCCATTTGCGTCAGGTTCGTCCCAAACTCATTCAGAGCAGGCGTTTTCTTATTCTGTGCAACTTTGCGCGGAGCAGCAGGTTTTCCAACCGCAACAGGTTCTTCTTGAGAACGAGACACCTGAGCGCGAACATCATCCGGATTCACACCCAACTGACTCAGAACTTTGATTGCTACGCCTTGGTTATCATCCACCAGCGACAAAAGAATATGCTCCGATCGCACATAGCGCATTCCCATCAGTTGGGCTTGTTGTAGCGCACGTTCGAGAATCTGGCGGGTTTTGGGCGTAAAGGGAAGTTCTCCAAACGACGAGCCAGATCCGCGACCGACAATTTTTTCAACTTCTAATCGTGCATTCTCTAGATTCGCACCCAGTTCATTCAAAACTGAGGCTGCGATCGTGTCATCCTGTCTGAGTAAGCCCAGCAAAATTGCTTCTGTGCCCACGGAGTTCTGGCGAAGCTTACGAGCTTCCTCCTGAGCAAACATGATGGTCTCGATCGCCTGATCGGTGAAGTATTCAAACATCGGGCTTTCTCCACTATGCGAGGTCTGCGCTGATTCTCTGCAACGGAGGGTTCAGCAACAGAGAGCAACGGCTATAGTTAGTTGTAAACTTTCCTATAGTCAACTCACCCCACTCTAGCGGGGGAATCTTGTAGGCAACGAGGGAGGATAACCGTAAAAAACTGAGTCAACCGTACCAGGTTTAAAGGGGTTGATCGGCTTCGGTTGAATCGGCTAATGCCCCCTAAATCCCCCAAATTTGGGGGACTTTGAGGAAGAATTTCTCGAATTCCAAAGCGCTTTCTACTTTCAAAGTCCCCCAGAATGGGGGATTTAGGGGGTGAACCTCTAAATATTTACCACTCGAAAACTTGATTAAACTTGTCGATCGTCTTCATTCTGATCCGGTTTGTCCACTTCGTTCATCCCTTCTTTGAAGTTGCGAAGGGTTTTTCCGAAGGCTCCACCCAGTTCAGGAATTTTTTTAGGTCCAAAGACGAGCAGTGCGACAAGGCAAACGACTCCGATTTCGACCCATCCCAAGTTAAACATAGCGTATCTCTCACATGCGATGTTCTTAATGTAGCGGTTTCGGGGACGAGTTTCACAGTCTTAAATCAATGGAAAACATACAGTAAAGG
>JADEXW010000071.1 GCA_015206935.1 Pseudanabaenaceae cyanobacterium LEGE 13415
CGATAATGAAAAGGTCCTGCACAGTGAACGACCAAATCTGCTTGAGCGATCGCTTCTTTCAATCCCTCTCCCGTAAACAAATCGATCGCGCAAAATTTCACTCGTTCTCCGAGTTGCTGACTTGCCTCCGCTCCAGAAATTAAATTGCGTCCTGCGATCGTAATTTCGGCTGAAGTGTGAGCAATCAAATCGGCGGCAACTTTGGTTCCGATGCGACCTGTGCCACCGAGAATAAGAACTTGCTGTGTCATGAGAATCTGCGCGGTACGGTTCTGATTCTCATTGTAGAGGCAGGCAGCTAGCGAATCCCGTTCTGACTTTGCAATGCTTCATATTGCGCTTTGAAATATGGGTCACTACTTTCTTTCATTCCCTCTTTGGCAGCTTGCAAGGCTTCGTTTAATCGCCCTAACTGCCGCAGAGTTTCGATTTGATAGTATCTGGCTTGTGTCAGAGAATAGGGATCACGTTGAGCGCTACTAATGGCAGAATTGAGCGATCGTAGGGCTTCTTCGTATCGTCCCAAGCGATACTGCGCCATGCCAATGTCACTAAAGATATGAGCGCTGTCTCGAACATAGCGCAGATAGAATTCGAGCGATGCGATCGCTTCTTCGTATCGTCCAAGCTGCAATAAAGCATCTCCGCGTTCATGAGCTAAATCGCGACAATCCGGACGCAATTCGTAAGCGCGATCGTAACTTTCCAATGCTGCTTCAAATCGTTGATGTTTTGCTAATGCCAGTCCTCTTTCGTGCCAGAGTCGAAAATCGTTTGGGTGCTGTTTCAAGCCTTGTTCGTAAACTGCGATCGCGCCCTCCAAATCCTTCGCGTTTTCTAATTGCTTGCCATAACCGAGCCACTGAAGCGGTTGAGTAAACGGCAACGGTTGATATGGATCAAGATGCGATCGATCTTTTCGGAGTGATTGACTTGCGATCGCAATTCCAAAAGCAATCAGAACAATTCCCCAGCCCACAAGAGGCGAACTCGGAGAAATTGAGATTGGCGTAGAAGATGGCTCTGAAGTCGTAAAGAGATTTTTCGACATACGGCAGATTCAGGAGAGTCAATCCAATCTAGCATTTCGTTTCCGAGTGTCCAATCACTATCGCATCAAAAAATAGAGGAAAACAGCCTGTCCAAAAACTACAAAACAGCCACCACAGAGTAGACAGGTGGTGATAGCTCCGATGATCAGACCTTTGAGTTTTTCAGATTGTCTTCTTTGTCTAAGCCAAAGTCCGATCGGGATTAGATGAATGATTTGCGAAAATCCAATTCCCCAAAACAGCAGCATACAGAGATTGAATAGTTGTTTCGCCCAAGGAAATGAAGTGGAATAGACAAGCTTGCTCTGGATCAATACGACCGTTATTAGATAGTAGATAGCAGCAGCAACAAAGTTTGTCGCAAATGCAATTAAAGCTCCTTGACCCACTGGATCTGATGTATTTCTTCGGGACATAATTTACTGATTCAAATTTAATCCTACTTTCCTCGATAAAACAGGGCTGGCTTTTGTGCCCTACTGTTGCAATTTAATACCAAGTGGAAATCATGATTAGATTCAAATCTCTAGGTGTCTATTGTTTTTGCAGCAAATCAACCAGTTCGAGGGTTTGAGCCGGATCGACGATCGTATTCGCACACAAAATCCCCGAAGCGGCAACCGCAGGCACTCCAATTCCAGGCATCGTACTATCCCCAACCCGATACAGATTTTTAATCGGCGTGCGACAACTCGGAAATAAGCCTTGTCCAGCAGGAATTCCGGCTCCATAGGTTCCTTGATATCGCCGTAAGTAACGAGCATGAGTTAGCGGAGTTCCAATCAGTTCTAGAACAATGCGATCGCTTAAATCAGGAATCACCTTCTGAACCGCCTGGAACAAAGATTGCGATCGCAGTTTCTTTTTCTCTTCGTATCCCTCATCTCTTGTCCACCCTTCAAACGGCTCCAAAGTATAGGCATGAACAACATGATGACCTGTAGGAGCAAGATTCGCATCCCAAACCGATGGAATGGAAATCATGCAGGTATTTCCAGGGACGGTAATATCTCGATCGTCATGTACCACGACATGATGACCCGTCAAATTCTCTAATTCGTCCGCTCGAATGCCTAAATGCAGGTGCATAAAGCTATCTATCGCGGGTGTTTTGAGTGCATCTTGCCGGTAAGAATTTGGAAGATCGCTTGGTTCTAGCAATTGAGAATAAGTGTCCCAAATTGTTGCATTGGAAACGACGATCGAGGCTGCTAATTCTTCTCCGTTGCGTAATCGAACGCCTCGAACTTTACCGGATTCGACCAGGATTTTTTCAACGTGCGTTCCCAGTCTGAGCGTGCCGCCCCATTTTTTTAAGCCGCGAATTAGAGCATCTACGATCGCGCCACTTCCACCGATCGGGTAATCGATAATCGATCGCGTTCGTTCACCAAACATAAACGCAACTTCAGGCGCGATCGTGCCATGTGCCTTAAGTCCTGAAAGCAAAAAGCATTCTAAATCAATTAACCGTCTGACCCAAGGATCGCGAATGGTTTGATCCATTAAATCGCCAACTGAGGCTTGAATCATTCCAAGATTCGGCAACAGTTTCAATAGTGAAGGAAGGTAACGAGACATCAAAATTGGAGCAAGTTTCCAATCGGCTCTGAGTGCCAATGTAGGAATGCCTTGTAAGCCCTCGTAGAGACTGAGGAGGCGTTTTTCAAGTTCGATAAGCTCGATCGCGCCTTGGGGAGAAATTTGGGAAATTGCCGATCGATATTTCTCCAAATTTCCATACACCGGAAGCGTCGCATCAGGAAAATGATAATGTCCAAACGGATCGTAAGGAATTGCTTCAACCGATTCACCTAAAACATCTAATACTTGACGCAGCGGATTTACAGAATTCGGATCGCTTAATCCACAGTAAAACGAGGCTCCAGAATCAAAATGAAAGCCTTGCCTTGAAAAACTGTGAACTGCTCCACCTGCGATCGTATGACTTTCACAAACCAGCACCGATTTGCCATATCGTGCTAATAACGCCCCTGTAACGAGTCCACCGATCCCGCTTCCGATCACGATCGCATCCATACTTTGCACCATTTCTTGACTCTATCTTTAGACTTCTGCCATTTCTGATCATTGCGGTTAAAGTGAGTAGTCGAAGCGAAATAATTCAATATGGCACAAGCAAAAGTTGGTGATACCGTCCGTGTACACTACACAGGCAAACTAGATGACGGTACAGTATTCGACTCGTCCTCGAATGGCGACCCTTTAGAATTTACGATCGGTGATGGCAATATCATTCCAGGATTTGAGAAAGCAGTGGTCGGAATGAGTCCCGGAGATTCTAAAACCGAAGTGATCCCCGCAGGACAAGCGTATGGAGAACATCGAGAAGAAATGGTCGTGGTCGTCGATCGCGCTCAAATGCCGCCTGAGATGCAACCCGAAGTGGGACAGCAATTAGAAATTCGCCAACCGGATGGCAGTTCGATTCCGGTTGTGGTGACGGACATTTCTGAAGCCGACATTACTTTGGATGCCAATCATCCATTGGCGGGAGAAGATTTAGTTTTTGATATCCAACTGGTAGAAATCGGTTAGTAAAACTGATCAATCAACAAAATAACGGCTTTGTGGCAAAAGTTTTTGTTCGCAAAGCCGTTTTGTTTGTCAAAATTCCGTAATTGATTGAAGACTGTGTGAAGATCCTTCGTGATCCGGATTTCTTCGTTAACGAGAGAAATCTGTTAGCAGAACGGCTCTACATCCTAGGCAATCTTACCTAAATGCTCAACAGTATTAACCGTAAGGCTTTGAGGGAACTCGATCGCGGATTCCAACTCTCTAAGGATTTGACAACTTCTGTAACACATGGTTTCTATCAATGAAGAACCCTTTTTAGGTTGTTAAAAAACTGTTATGCGTAAGGGACTGCTGCACAAGCCCGTTTCGGTCTTAGGTCCGATTCTCGACAAAATCGTTTTAACGCATCTTGTCGTCATCGGTTTACCGACGGTGCTTTACTATTACATCTTGGAGAACGGCTGGGATCTGTCGTTTCTTCATGTTCTGATTCCAGTTTTGTATCTGGTTACATCGATCGTGGTGATTGGGGAAGCAGTGTCAACGGCGATGACTTACCGTCGGGGACATATTGCCAAGATGCCAAAATTTGGAATGGTGCAGCGGTTTATGCGCTCTCCCAGAACTCAACCGCTTTATCCGTTATTACGATCGACGGGCGATATTCCAAGGTCTTCGATAATCGTGGCGGCTTATTTGCCCAACGAGCAGCAAATTATTTTGGAAACGCTGGAACATATTCTGGAAACGGTAGAACGTCCGAAAGATGGTTTAGAAGTGATTCTGGCGTATAACCGCCCGGAACGTTTGCCTGCTGAAGATCGGCTGGAACGATTGGCGGAACAGTATCCGGAGTTGAAGTTGCTTTGCGTTGAGGGAAGTCGATCGAAAGCTCAAAACATTAATGCAGCACTCGAAATCGTGACTGGGGAAATAACCGGGATTCTGGATGCGGATCATCATCCGAATGCGGATTGTTTTACTCGTGCTTGGCGTTGGTTAGCGAATTACCGATATAGCGCAGTGCAAGGACGGAATGTGATTCGCAATCATGAGGTGAATTTCATGACGCGAATGATTGCGGTCGAGTTTGAATGTATCTACGGCGTGAGCCATCCTGCAAAGTCTTTGTTAGTGGACACGGGCGTATTTTGTGGCGCGAATGGCTACTGGAGAACTTCGGTTCTAAAGCGCATTGGGTTCTCGTCGAAAATGTTGACCGAAGATATTGATGCGAGTTTTAGAACGCTGTTGAGCGGTCATAACATCGTGCATGATCCTACGATCGTCGTAACTGAGCTTGCACCCGTCGATGTTCGATCGTTCTGGTTCCAGCGGAAACGATGGGCACAAGGTTGGCTAGAAGTGACGCTGAAGTATCAAACGGCGCTTGTGAGAACCATGCGCCTAGACGGTTGGCAGAAGTTCTATTGGACATTGCTGTTGGTTTATAGCGCTGGCTTCCACTTTATTGCCCTGCAAGCCTTTCCGATTACCTTTAGTTTGGCGTTAACGGGTTCAGAAGCGCCGAATATTGCACCAGAGTATATCTGGACAATGACCGGGTTAACGTTAGCGAGTGGGCCTTTGCAGACGTTAGCAGCTTGGATTGTGAGAACGGATTCTGTTAACCAACCTGCAAAAGATTTCTGGATTTATTGCTTGTTTATTCCGTTCTATTGTGTGTTCAAAAGCGTGATCGCAATTACGGCAATCTACGACCATATCTTTGGAAATAATGAATGGGTTGTGACTCGTCGATCGACAGAGGATGCCTTGCCTGAAGCAAAATAATCCGTCTCTCGATTTACATCTAAAGGGGTAGATTCCGGTTTGATTGCCTTGATAAGGTACATACGCAGGCTTTAACTTCTTCGTATGTTTGAATCATCTACCCTAACGACCTCGCTGAATATCGAAGCATTGTCGATCGCGGCTCCTTTGCTGCCGAGTTTGCCAACGCTCAGACAGTCGAGCGGCTCGTTAACGTTTAATAATGGACAGCTTACAAGTCGTTTTAATACGCCCGATGGTGAAACCAGCAGTACGGTTTCAATTGCTCAATTTACAAGCGATCTTTCGACTGCACTTCAACAGCTTGAAGGGACATTGACCTTCGATCGAGGAAATGTCACCAGCGATTTAACCACACCAAATGGAGCGTTAACCGGAACCTTTCCTTTCGCTCAATCAGTGAGCAGCTTTCTCGATGACATTGTGAGAAGCTTTTCAGGCAATGTCCCATTCTCAGACGGCAGATTAAACCTGGATATCCCAACGCCTTTCGGACAAATTGCAGGCACGATCGAGTTTGGGAATGGGGCTTTAGTCTCGAATCTGAATACGCCGCTTGGAAGCTATTTTTCCTCGATCGACTTTCGCGAACAAGACCAAATCCCGTTTTCATTTAACGGAGTTCCCGCAGTCGTAAACTTCAATGATGGCTTAGTGATTCTCGATCTCTTTCCTCAAACGCAAGGGGACGAAATCGGAATCCCAATCAATTCACTCAATGGCAATATCGCTTTCAACAACGGACAAGCGACACTCAGTATTCCGACTCCATTTGGCTCAGTCGCGACAAACTTCGATTTATCTGCGTTGGTGAATGAAACGGTCACCGATGCGCTGGATGGCTCTGGAACCGTGACGTTTACGAATGGAATCGCAGCGATCGATGTTTCAGGAGATTTAGGCACAGTCAGAACTACGCTAAACCTCCCGCAACTGGCGCAAAACGTTGGAACGTTTTTGGCAAACTCTCAAGGCACAATCAGCTTCGATCGAGGAATTGTGACCAGCAATTTAATTACGCCAGAAGGCAACCTTGCAGGCACGATCGATTTATCTTCACTGATCAGTTGAAGCTCGTGTCCCCGTCATTGATAAGGTTTCGGTTGAATTGGCATTTAACACTTCAGCCGTTCCCTGCAATGAATTGTTCACAACTTGAGCATTGACGCGCACTCGCATGTCTTGACCATTGATTTTCTGACGATGCTCAAACGATAAGCGATCGCCCACTAATCTAATCTGAGGCAAACTCACCGTCGTTCCAGCGATTTCTGCCATTGCACGAGCGTTCTGGAATGATTGCGTGATTTGCATTCGATAAGGAATCTTTTGCCCGGATTGAGTCGAGAGTGTGCCTGTCCAATTGCCTTCAACTCGTGCGGGAATAATCCACAGATAGGCTGTGCGATTGTCGATCGCAACGCGCTTATCGGGTCGCCAATCACCCATTGAGAACGCATGAGAGACAACACGGCTACCGGGTCTTAATTCGCTAAGAAGCTTAGGACGCAGTTGCAAATTGAGTCGAGGTAAGAGATAAAGCGTTACGACCGATGCTTCTCGAAAGTCTGATTTGAAAAGATCCTGATTGAGAAATTGAACTCGATCGCTGACTCCTGCTTCTTTTGCATTCTCGCGGCTTTTATTCACCAAGCCCGGATTAATCTCAATTCCGACTCCCTTTTTCGCCCCAAACTTTTGAGCCGCAGTGATGACTAATCTGCCATCTCCTGACCCCAAATCATAAACCACATCCTCCCGTCCCACATTCGCCAGCTCTAACATGCCCATCACCACTTCTTCAGGGGTGGGAACGTATGGAACCGAAGGATTTCCCAATCCAGGTTTTGCAGGAGCTTGCGCTTGAATTTTGGGAATTGGGGCTGCAACAACCGTTAGCACAGCTAGAACACTCAGAAATTTGAATGATCGACGCACAAGAACCTCCTCACAAGAACTCTGGGAAGATTTAGCGCGATCGACAATCGGTTTGCATCTATCGAAAAGTGGATCAAATTTAAGAATTACGCTGCAAAATTTATTCTCAAAGCGGGTCTGATGTTTTAATGAATTGGATCGAGAATAAGGAATCGATCGCACATAGACAACCGTTGAGATCACACAGATGGCACGTACCAAAGCGCAAATTGATGATTCCGAAACGACTCCTGATGAAGAGTTGGAAGTGATAGATTCGGGAAATGGAAGTTCTGAGAGCTTGCCTGAAGCGGTAAAAGACCCACAAGATATTGACGAAATCTTGAACTCGCTCAAGACTTTGCTGAGTACGGTCGAGAAATTGCAAAAGGTTCGACAAGAAGTGGGCGATATTAAACCGCTGTTATTAAGAATGCTTGACGGAGAGTTAGTCGGTGGCGAAGATCTGGAGCAACTCAAAGTCGGAGTAGGTGGATTGACGAAATTAGTCCGCGCTCATAGCGATCATCAAGCCGCATTGGTGAAAGCGCAGGCAGCAAGAAGTCTGTTGGATGAAGTGTTGAAATTTTAGGCGATCGAGAGATTATCGATCGCTCACCATTCAAACATCACAATTTGTTCATAGCATCCAGTTTGAGTTGCAAGATTCGGGAACGCCCCCTAACCCCCAATTCTGGGGGCTAAGAATCTTGTTCCCCCAAGCTTGGGGGTTAGGGGGCACGATCAATCTTGTCATTCACGACTGTTTTAGAATTGCCATAGTTTGTATCCCTTCAAAAGCAGAGAGACGCAACTATCAAAGCTACAACAAAGCTCATAATCGCGTCTCTCTGCGGAGTTTAATAGAAAGTCGATCGCTGATCAGGAATTATCCAATCAACAATGGACGGAATCCATGCTTCACCGAAGCCGCCCCAATTTGCTCCATCTTCTCCACAGTGATGCGATTGCGTCCCCATGAAAAATTCGTGTGCAACTTCTCAAACTCCAACAGCATCGACTCCGCAAAACACGCGAACAATGGACGCGCCGGAACATCCATATTCACGATGCTCATAATCCGCCAATCGATATCGAGCGAATGCTCAAAAATGCCCCCATTCAACACAGTGACACCGGGATGCTGAACCTTCGTGCCTAAGTTCTTTGGATAGCCGCCGTCAATCAACAAACAAGGCTGTTTCAACTGCGTCGGATCAATCTCCACACCCTTCGGCATACTCGCCACCCAGACGATAATATCGGCTTGCGGTAAAGCTTCCTCAAGACTTTGAATCTTGCCTCGTCCTAATTCCGCTTGCAAATCCTGTAATCGCTCCTGATTTCGAGCAATTAACAGCAATTCCGCGACATCGGTTTTTGAATTCAACCAGCGACACACCGCGCTACCAATATCACCCGTCGCACCACAAACCGCGATCGTCGCTTTGGATAGCTCAATGCCCAACTGCTTTGAAGCCTGCTCAACTTGACGACAGATAATATAAGCCGTGTGCGTGTTCCCCGTGGTGAATCGCTCGAATTCCAGCATCACATTTCGCACTTGACGAATCTGTGACAGATTGAAATTCTCAAAAATAATCGAAGAAAAACCACCCAAAGCCGTGATATTAATCCCATGCTTTTGAGCGTGCGCCATCGCATTAATCACTTTGCGAGTGGCAGCTTTAATTCGACGAGTCGCCAGCATTTCTGGCAAAAAGCACGATTCTACGTAACGTCCTTCGATTTCTTGACCCGTCACGCTTTTGACTCGGATCGTATCGACGATCTGAGGTGGAGCGCTGCACCAAAAATCTAACCCTTGATCCGCGTATTCCGGATACCCTAGTTCACGGGCAACAGACTGAGCGTGTTCTAAGCTTGTGAGATGACCAATTAGACCAAACATCGATCGTATGAAGAAGCCCGACATCAGGCGGCGAGATGGATAAACGAAACCAATAAACAAATTAAAAGAGAAAATGCTACAAATCGACGATGGACGCAAGTTGTTCACCTCTGTCCATCGTCTGAGTTTTATCAGAACGGCGCGATTACACAGCGGCGAGTCCGTGTGCCGACATCCGCATGACATCACGGGTCGTAAAACCAATATTCGTCAGGGCTTCACCGTATTGAATCATAAAGTCTTCAACCAGAGCTTCCCGATCCATACCCAAAACGTGGGCATCTGCTTCAACTTGATTCAGCATTTTCCAAACCAAGGGAAGATTGGCTTTATTCGCTTCTTCCAACTCAGCTTTTGAGGCTTCAAAGTTTGCTTTGAGCCATTCTTCGCCGTAGTTAAGGTGCAGATATTCATCCTTGACCACGCCTTCGGTAATCTTGCGAGCAAAATCATCTGCAACGGGGATGTAGATGTTGTACGCCGAGATTGCGAAACACTCGATGATCAGCGATTGAATCAACAGACAGGTCACGATCTTACCTTCGGCTGCGGCAACTTGGAAATTGTTGTGCAACTGAGAGAAAAATTCGCGAGCAAAATCCATATCTGCAACGACGCTTAAATTCCGTCCACAGGCTTCAAAGCCTTTTTTGTGGCGGTTTTCCATGCGTGAGAGACTGATTAACTGCTCTTTGTCATTGGGTAGGAGTTCTGCCAATTTTTGGTAATTGGAATGCGCTTCTTCTTCGCCTTCAATGACGATCGCATTAATTCGGCTATACGCATCTTTGTAGTGTTCGCTCTGGAAGTCAATCTCTGGGGTCGCCTCAAGTTGGGGCATAGATCAGATATCTCCTGGTCATGACGACAATTGGGGTTCGGTTTGGGTACGGTCTTTCCATTCTGTTCCCCCCTCTCACTTTACCGTCTTCGGTTGAGGATGACGCTAAGAATCGATAAAATATCTGCACTAAATGGCATTGAGGCGCTAAAATGACCGATTCCTTAGGGGTTTGGGGATGAATGAGAAAGAGCAATTTCCCAATCTAAAAGGCGCACTCAGCTTGGGTCTGCTGTTTGTCGGGGCGGGAGTGGTTCTACTGCCGCTCTTAGTGGTATTCATTACGTCGTTTAAGCCGCCGGGAAGTTCCCTGAATTCTCCAGGTTGGTCGATCGAGAATTATCGTAAAGCGTGGGAGCAGGGACAGTTCTTACTCGCGTTCGCCAATTCGATGTTGGTTGCGATCGCGGTAACGCTTTTCCAAATTTTCACCTCTGCTCTGGCGGGATACGCTCTGGCTCGATTGAAATTCCAGGGCAAGCAAGCGATTCTTTTAATCGTTCTCGCGACTTTAGTGATTCCGTTTCAGATTTTGGTGATTCCGATTTTTCTCGTGCTGAAGTGGGGGCACTTGATTAATACGTATGGTGCGCTAATTTTACCGACTGCGGTGAATGGGTTTGGCATCTTTTTGATGCGGCAGTTTTTCCAAGGAATTCCCGTTGAATTGGAAGAGGCGGCAATGTTGGATGGAGCCGATCGCTTCTCGGTTCTCTGGAAGGTGATGTTGCCGCTGTCTCGTCCTGCCTTGGTGACGTTATCGCTGTTTACATTCATTGGCGAATGGAATGATTTATTTAAGCCACTGGTATTTACGACGCGCCCAGAGTTGAAAACGGTGCAGTTAGCATTAGCGAGTTTTCAAGAGCAGTTTACGAATAGTTGGACGTTGTTAATGGCAGCGATCGTCATCGCCACAATTCCGATCGTGGTGATTTTCTCGATCGGTCAACGTCAACTCATTCGCGGCATTGCAACGACCGGAATTAAGAATTAGAACTGGTAGCAATTTTGGTGCTTCAGGAGCAGGCATAAAACAATGCGGCACAGTTTCAAGAATTCAGAACTGTACCGCATTTGTATTCAGAGAATGCCCCTCGATCGCTTATCCCGCCTTTGCAATGTTTGCTGCTTGAGTGTCTGAGGAAGATTTCAAGCGAGTGATGCGGCTCTTGCGAACTCGATCGCTCATTTTCACACCACCAACAAGCTCATACTCATCGCTGTCGTGTCCATACATGAACTCAACGCCTTTTAGCATTTGGCTCGATAGTTCATTCACCTGTTTTTCAAGTTCTTTCAGTTCGTTTTTGCTAGTTTCAAGGTCGGTTAGCAATTGATTGTGCTTTTCTAAGCGGTACTCCAGCTTGTTTGCGAGAGTATCAAAGTTCAAAACACTACGATCGTTGCCAAAATCAAGCGTCGGATTGATTGCTCTTAAAGCGCGGAGTCTGGCTGTTGCCTTCTCTAAAGCAGTTGATGTTCTTGCAGTTTTCATTGATTTTCTCTTAAGGACAGTTCTACCTTAAGCAACGGACTATGATCGTGACAGGCGCAGTTTCCCTCAAATGAATTGTGAGGTTTTGAACAAGTTGGACTGAATTGCTCCGTATTTTCTCTTGAAATATCTTGTTTTTGAGTTGAGAGATGGCAAAAATGGCTTGAACAATAAAATAAGCTTATTAAGATATCAGGTGTAATTTCGATCGCGTTATCCTTTCAACTTAAGGAATGACAAAAACGGCTTGAACAATAAAATACGCTTATTGAGATATCAGGTGTAATTTCGATCGCGTTATCGTCTCTAGTAAAAACGACATCTCTTGCAGTAGAAACAACGAACGATCGACCAAAAAGATCCGCTATGTTACTCTGAAAGAACTGAAATATAGGGAGCGCTTCAGATCATGGTGGCACAACCTCAGACCGCTACCTCATCAGAGATTATCTATCCGGAGTCTGACGGTCAGCCGATGTCCGATAATACAAAACAATTTCGCTGGATCGTCACAATCAAAGAGAACTTAGAGATTTTATACGCTTCAGATCCAAATATATTCGTCGGAGGTGATCTGATGTGGTATCCGGTTGAGGGAAGCAATCGGCTTTGTCAAGCTCCGGATACGATGGTTGTCTTTGGCAGACCGAAAGGCGATCGAGGTTCTTATCAGCAATGGAAAGAAGAAAATATTCCACCTCAAGTTGTTTTTGAGATTCTGTCTCCCAGTAATACTCCAACAGAGATGTCTCGCAAATTACTGTTTTATCAACAGTATGGAGTCGAGGAGTACTACATTTATGATCCGGAACGGAATGAATTAGTCGGATCGCAACGGGTAGAGCAACATTTAGTAGAAATTCCTGAAGTTCAAGAGTGGGTCAGTCCACGATTAGGAGTGCGATTTGTTGTAGATGAAACCACCCTGAACTTATATGCACCGAATGGCGATCGCTTTTTAACCCCTGTTGAACTTGCAGCCCAACGTGACCAAGAACGGCAACGGGCAGATCAAGAACGGCAACGCGCAGAACAGGAACGCCAACGCGCAGATGAATTAGAGGAATTACTTCGGCAATATCGCGATCGTTTTGGTGAGTTGGAATCGTAGAGTTGCGATCGCTTCTCTCTAGTTTGTTGAGTTTGTTAACGGGGTGTTCAAAAAACCTTTAATTCCGCTGAAGATCGAAACTGTAGAGCTACTATCTTCGCAGCATCATCAAAACGCTTATGACACCGACGCTTCTTGGTCGATGGCAAACTCGAATTTTGCTCTTGTTTACGGTGGGTCTGCTTGTCACGATTCCGTTTTCGATCGGCATTTTAGGAGAGCCATCCAGTAACTATATCGGCATCCTCGTCTGGATTGCACTGTTTGGGATTGGATGGGATATTTTGTACGATCGCATTCAAAAGTTTCGCTGGGATCGCGACTGGCCCGCCAGTTTTCAACTCCTAGCAGGCATTTGGGAAGCCATCTTTATCTTATTTGTTCTCAATGGGCTTGGAATTCAACTGCCAGGGATTGAAGAACTTCCCATCAGCTTGGGAACGTTTATTTTTCACTACAGTACTGTTTGGCTAACGGTGTTTACTGCATCACAAACGATGATGCGAGTCGTCTTTCCCCGTTGGCGATTTCGTGGAGGCAAATGGCTTTAGATGCACTATCTTTTAACGATTCCAGGTTTACCGCTCACTGATCCAGTTTATATGTTTGCTCTAGTTCTGGGCTTGATCTTACTTGCAATGAAGCTATCCTCTCGGTTAAAGCTACCGATGATTGTTCTACTCATTGCCTTTGGTGCGATCGCTGGAACGAATGGATTAAACGTAATCAGCCGTGATGCTCAACTGATCCTACTAGAGCGAATTGGATTGCTCTACATTATGCTACTTGCAGGATTGGGACTTAATTTAGATGTTCTGAAGCGATCGAGTAAAAAAGTTCTCTCATTCGGATTGCTCACGTTTGGGGTTCCATTTACGATCGGGTTTATCACGGGGCAGCTATTAACGAACAATCTACTCGTGTCGGTCTTGCTTGGAATTCTCTACTCGCCGCATACGTTGATGGCTTACCCGATCGTGGTTTCGCTGGGAATTGTGCAACAAGAAGCGATCGCGGTTGCAGTGGGTGGCTCAGTGATTACGACAATTTTGACTTTGATGAGCTATGCCGTGGTTAAAGCGGTTCATTC
>JADEXW010000453.1 GCA_015206935.1 Pseudanabaenaceae cyanobacterium LEGE 13415
TGTCCTCTTGCCGAAACGACTCAAACACAAACGGTAGAAACTCTGGATCAATTCCCTTTCCAGAATCACTCACTTGCAGAAATGCGGTCGAACTTGCTTTGCCTAATCGAACGACAACAGTTCCCCCATCGGGTGTAAATTTCACCGCATTCGAGAGCAAATTCCAGACAATCTGCTGCAACCGTCCCGCATCTCCAAGAACTGTCCCAACCGTTGAATCGATCTCAGTTGTAATGTCGATCGATTTCACCTGTGCGGCAAGTTCAACCGTTTCCAAAGCAGCATGAATCACCGCAGGCAAAGACACCGAAGATTGATGTAGCACTAGCTTGCCCCTGAGAATGCGCGAGACATCGAGCAAATCATCAATCAACTGAGCTTGTAACTTCGCATTGCGCTCGATCGTTTCAAGCCCTCGAAGCATACTCGGATCAGTTGTACTGCGCTGTAGTAGTTTTGACCATCCCAAAATTGGATTCAGCGGCGTTCTCAGTTCGTGAGAGAGTACCGCGAGAAATTCATCTTTGATCCGATTAGCCGTCTCCGCAGCTTCGCGAGCAGTTTGTTCTTGTTGTAAGAGCGCTTCTCGCTCTAGTTCGATTTGTTTACGATCGCTAACGTCGTGCGCAACTCCATACAAGTGCTGCTCCTGGGGAAAAGCAGCAACCGTCCAAGAAAGCCAGCGGTAAGAGCCATCTTTGTGCCGATAGCGATTCTCGAATTTGATCACAGGATGTCCTTCGCTCAGTTGTTTGGCTTGAGTGATCGTAGCTTGCACATCATCAGGGTGAACGAAATCAAGATAAGGCTGGCGGAGTAGTTCTGCTTCTGTCCAACCGAGTGTTTCTGTCCAAGCGGGATTGACCTTGAGAAAATAACCGTCGAAACTGGCAATCACCAGCATGTCCAGCGACATCGAGAAAAAATGATCGCGGTCTGCCTCTGCTCTTCGCAGTTGGAGCAGTTCTGCTTCTAGGAGTGCTTTGCGATCGGATGTCTCTTCGGAGTGCATGAGCAAAAATTAAAAAAGCCGCTAAATCATTCTAATCAGTTGCAGAAATTTGTACGAATTGTTGTTATAACGAGGATTCAAACGTTGCATTTTATACGAGTATATTGTAAAAGTCGATCGCATCTATACTAGGATGCAACCTTGAATCAATGAAGTCGCTATGAATCAGTTTCCGCTTGTCAGCATTTTGATTAATAACTATAACTACGAAAAGTATGTTTCTCAAGCGATCGATAGTGCTTTGAATCAAATGTACGAGCGAGTGGAAGTGGTCGTAGTTGATGATGGTTCTAAGGATCATTCGCGCAACGTGATCGAGCAATATGGCGATCGTGTTGTTTCAGTATTCAAACCCAATGGAGGTCAGGGATCAGCGTTCAATGCAGGTTTTGCGGCGAGTCAAGGGGACTTGATTTGTTTTTTGGATGCGGATGACTATTATTTTCCAGAGAAAGCAGAGCAAATTGTTAAAGCTTTTCAGAGCGATCCAGAATTAGGCTGGGTGTTTCATCGATTGAAGCGCGTGGATGCAGAAGGACAAGCGCTTGATTCAGAAGGGGGAATGAATGAGTTTGGGAAATTTGACTTTCGATCGCAGATGTTGAAAGGTGAAGCAGTGCGCCCGATTTTTCCAGCAACCAGTGGACTGTGTTTTCGCAGAGACATCTTGCAACAAACATTACCACTACCTGAGCAGTTACGGATTTCAGCCGATAATTTTCTGCGACTGTCTGCGATTCATCTAGCTCCTGGATTGCTGATCGATTCAGAGTTAGCAGTCCATCGCATTCATGGCTCGAACTCTTATGAATCCAGAAAAGATACGGCTTATCTCCATGCCGAAACGAACATTCAAACTTCTTACCATTTGAGACAGCGATTTCCTACAACCAAGGCATTTACGGATCAGCTATTCTCGCATTCGTATGGGCAAATTGCGGGTCGATCGGGATTCGATCGACTGTCTAAAATTCCAGAGTCGAATGCGTATCTTAAGGATTATTTCTCGATCGCTTCCTGGATTTCATATAGCCCCAAAATCGCCTACAACTATGTGAAATCATGGATGAAACGTCAGTAAGTCACCCTGACCTGGCAGATCCTTAACCTTGGATAGTGATTTTCAATTATGCCAATATGCAACTCTAAAGCGTAGCAAACGAAAATCACTGTTCACCTGAACTAGCGGCTAGATCTTTAGGAGTAGATTCATGGTCGGACCGATCGTTCCACCAAAACAGTATCGTAAACAGTTCGCACAATGGTTACTCAATGCCGATCGCTCTGAGGCAGAAAAGCATCATGTGAGAAAACCTTGGTGGCAAGTGATGTGCCTGACTGGGGTGGATTACTTCTCGACATTGGGATATCAACCTGGAATTGCGGCACTGGCGGCAGGAGCGCTTTCCCCGATCGCAACTTTGATCCTAGTGTTGCTGACGTTGTTTGGTGCATTGCCAATTTACCGACGAGTATCGGCGATTAGTCCACATGGGGAAGGCTCGATCGCAATGCTCGAACATTTACTTCCAGGCTGGCAAGGAAAGCTATTTGTGCTTTGTTTGCTAGGGTTTGTGGCAACAGATTTTATTATTACGATCACGCTCTCGGCGGCGGATGCAACGGCTCATATTATTGAAAATCCCTTTGTTCCTGAATTCTTACATGGACAGAGCGTGACGATCACATTGGTATTAGTTGCATTGTTAGGAGCTGTGTTTCTGAGAGGCTTTCAAGAAGCGATCGGGATTGCAGTCTTTTTAGTTGCAACCTATTTATTTTTGAACTTAATCACGATCGCAGTTGGAACAGTCCAAGTCTTCCAGAATCTTTCTGTAATCAATAACTGGCAGCAAGCCTTATTTGCACAACAATCAAATCCATTGTTAATTATTGGTACTGCTGCATTGCTGTTTCCAAAGTTAGCCTTAGGACTTTCTGGATTTGAAACAGGTGTCGCAGTGATGCCATTGGTGCGAGGAAAACGAACCGATACCGAAGAAGCTCCAAACGGTCGAATTCGCAATACTCATAAGCTCTTAGGCACTGCTGCAATTATTATGAGTTTCTTTCTGATTACTAGCAGTCTAGTCACGACGTTGCTGATTCCTGCGGCAGAATTTCAGGCTGGAGGAAGTGCGAACGGACGAGCGTTAGCTTATCTTGCTCATCGCTACTTAGGAGACGGCTTTGGAACAGTATACGACCTCAGCACGATCGCGATTTTGTGGTTTGCCGGAGCTTCCGCAATGGCGGGGTTGTTGAATATTGTGCCGCGCTATTTACCGCGTTATGGAATGGCTCCAAGTTGGACATTGATGATTCGTCCATTGGTGTTGATCTACACGACGATCGCATTTGCCGTCACAATCATTTTTGAAGCAAATGTGGAAGCTCAAGGGGGAGCTTATGCAACTGGAGTTTTAGTGTTAATGAGTTCGGCTGCTTTTGCGGTCACGCTTTCGACGCGGAGACGACGATCGAAGACAGTAACACTCGCTTTCGGTGCAATTACCTTAGTGTTTATCTACACGACGATCGTGAATATCATCGAGCGACCAGAAGGGATTCGGATTGCATCGCTGTTTATTGGTGCGATTATTCTGACTTCATTGATTTCGCGGGTGACTCGATCGACAGAACTCAGAGCTGAAAGAGTTGAATTCGATGAGATGGCGCGACAGTTCTTGGTGCAGGAGAATCATCATCCGGTGCGACTCGTTGCAAACCGAATCAACATCGGCGATGAACGGGAGTATTTTCTAAAAGAACAAGAGGTTCGCGAGGATACGCACATTCCACCAGAGGAAACAATTCTATTTCTGGAAATTCAGATTTTAGATGCGTCACAGTTCTCGGAAACGATTCAGGTTCGCGGTGTTCAGGTTGGAAATTATCGGATTCTCAGGGCTAGAAGTGTTGCGGTTCCAAATGCGATCGCTGCGATCGCGTTAGCAATCCGAGATGAAACAGGTCGTCTGCCGCACGTCTACTTTGGTTGGATCGAAGGCAATCCAATTCAATACTTAATGCGATTTATCTTATTCGGTGAAGGAGATATCGCGATTCTGACTCGTGAAGTTCTTCGCAAGGCAGAAAGGAACCCGGAGCATCGCCCCCGAATTCATGTTGGCGGATAGTTCAGCCTACGGATATAAGCTGAGAGTGTTCAACTTTCGCTATGTTCAAAGCGCAGAGTTAGGAATCGAATCTTGAACGCTGGAATCGTGATTGCGATCGTCACTTTTACAATCTCGCTAGGAAGTTTTCTGATCCATCCGAAAGAAGATATTCGCTGGGTGAAACGGTTGAATTTGCCGCGTTGGTTAGCGATCGTTGAGCCTGCGATTCCAATCATCTGGACAGTGATTTTTACTTGTGGTGCGTTCTCTGCATGGCTTGTGTGGAAAGCAGATCCAGGAAGCCTCAAAGCTTGGTTGCTGATGGGCTTTTATTTGCTAGTAGAAGTTGTGACAGTTGCTTATATTCCGCTGACATTGCGACTTCAAAGTTTAGCTATTGGGACTGTAATCGGTGGGTTCGGTGCGGTGCTGGGATATGTTTTAGCGATCGCGGTTTTTCCAATCTCTCCATTGGCAGCGGTGTTATTGTTGCCGTATTTGTTGTGGAGTCCGATCGGGACTTATGCGACTCGTGAACTGATTGATTTTAATCCTGAAGCGATTTGACAGGATTGTTCTTAGTATACGGTTTCTGCTAAATTAAGGGCA
>JADEXW010000454.1 GCA_015206935.1 Pseudanabaenaceae cyanobacterium LEGE 13415
TTTTAGAGGTAATAGCGCAATGGCAACCAGCCGTGGAACTCAATCTAGCCGCAGGGCGAACAATCGGCGCAGTGCGGCAAAGGTGACAGAAACCTCTGAAAGCGCGACTTCGACACCGACAGAAGCGATCGTAGAAACCACTTCGGAAGCGTCCCCTGCTCCAGAAATGCCAGCAGCCGAACCTACTCCAGAGGCTCCAGAAAAAAATAGCGAACCAGAAGCGATCGACGAGCAACTTCAACCGTTGCCTACCTTAAAAGTTTCACCCCCTAACCCTGTCTCGGAAACTGACCCTCAACCCGTATCCAAAGAATCAACCCCAGAGGAATCTCCTATGAGTCAATCAGAAGTGATCGAAGCAACGGCAACCCCCGCAGAAGGCGAAGGAAACGCGATCGAAATTCGTAGCGATGTTCCCAGCCTCTCGATCTGGAATCGCCCGGTGATGCCGAATGAAGTCGAATTTGTCGGATCGATTACCTCATCAGGTGAACGCCCGATCGAAGCGAGTCATCTCGCGGTATACGGAACGATTCTGAACGGTCGCCCGATTTTGGCAAGCGATTTGAAAGTTGCAGAAATGCTGCCTGGAAATCGTCCGATCTTCTACAGCGATTTTCATCCTGTTGCGGCTTTGACACTTTCCGGCGATCGACCTGTCATGGCGAGCTTACCGGGATTGATGCACGCGGAGAAGCTTCCGGGCGATCGACCGATTTTTTCAAATGATATTGATGATCCGGCGACTTTGATGGGATTCATCGACTAAAGTTTGAATCAAATCTGAGTCAATGGGTGCTTCTGAGAAGGAGTACCCATTTTTATCGCCATCACACGCAAAGAAGCGTTTATCATGGCTAGATGTCCCCAATTTCTTCAATTCCCATGACTGCGACACTTCCAACTCAATACAACGCGGCAACCACTGAGGCGAAATGGCAAAAGTTTTGGGAAGAGAATCAGGTCTTCAAGGCTGATCCCAGCCAACCCGGTGAGCCGTACTGTGTGGTGATTCCGCCGCCGAATGTTACGGGAAGTTTGCACATGGGTCATGCGTTCGAGAGTTCGCTTATTGATGTGTTGATTCGATATCAGCGGATGTTAGGGAAGAATACGTTGTGGTTGCCAGGAACGGATCACGCCAGTATTGCAGTTCAGACGATTTTGGAACGGCAACTAAAAGCGGAAGGCAAAACCCGCGATGATTTAGGACGCGAACAGTTTTTGGAACGCGCTTGGAAATGGAAAGCGGAATCGGGCGGTACGATCGTGAATCAACTCCGGCGCTTGGGTGTGTCGGTGGATTGGTCGCGCGAACGGTTCACGATGGACGAAGGACTGTCCTCAGCGGTGTTAGATGCCTTTATTAAGCTGCACGACGAGAAATTGATTTATCGCGGCAATTATTTAGTCAACTGGTGTCCAGCAAGTCAGTCCGCTGTCTCAGATCTGGAAGTTGAGAATAAGGAAGTTGACGGGAATCTATGGTATTTCAAATATCCGATCGCGGATGGGGAAGGGGAGTTAGTTGTGGCGACGACTCGTCCGGAGACGATGTTGGGAGATACCGCAGTTGCAGTGAATCCGAATGACGATCGATATAAACATCTGATCGGTAAAACTCTGATGTTGCCACTCGTTAACCGTGAAATTCAGATCATTGGCGATGATCACGTCGATCCGAGTTTTGGAACAGGTTGCGTCAAAGTGACCCCTGCACACGATCCGAACGATTTCGAGATGGGTCAGCGTCACAAGTTGGCATCGATCAATGTGATGAACAAAGACGGCACGATGAACGAGAACGCTGGAGAATTCCAGGGTCAGGATCGCTTTGTGGCGAGGAAAAACGTCGTCAAAAAGATGGAAGAGGAAGGCTGTCTGGTGAAGATCGAGCCTCATAAGCATACCGTTCCGTATAGCGATCGCGGAAAAGTGCCGATCGAACCGCTTCTCTCGACTCAATGGTTCGTCAAGATTAAGCCGCTTGCTGATTTCGCACTCGCGTCTTTAGATGATGAAACTTCTCCGCGATTCGTGCCGGAACGCTGGGCAAAAGTGTATCGAGATTGGCTTGTGAGCTTGAAAGACTGGTGTATCTCGCGCCAACTCTGGTGGGGGCATCAAATTCCAGCTTGGTATGCGATTAGTGAGACAAACGGCGAGATTACGGATCACACGCCGTATATTGTGGCGCGATCGCAAGAAGAAGCACAGCAAAAAGCGATCGAGAAATTTGGCGAAAATGTTCAAATCGAGCAAGATCCGGACGTTCTCGATACTTGGTTCTCATCGGGATTGTGGCCCTTTTCCACTTTGGGCTGGTCGGATACCGAAGCCGAAGATTACAAGCGCTACTATCCCACTGCAACCTTAGTGACTGGATTCGACATTATCTTTTTCTGGGTTGCCCGAATGACGATGATGGCGGGACACTTTACAGGACAGATGCCATTTAAAGATGTCTACATCCACGGATTGGTGCGGGATGAGAACAATAAAAAGATGTCGAAATCAGCTAATAACGGTATCGATCCGCTGATTTTGATTGATAAATATGGAACGGATGCGCTCAGATATACCTTAATCCGGGAAGTCACTGGCGCAGGTCAGGACATTCGGATGGCATACGATCGTAAAACCGATGAATCCGAAACCGTCGAAGCTTCGCGCAATTTCACCAACAAGCTCTGGAATGCGTCGCGGTTTGTGATGCTGAATTTGGATGGGAAAACGCCTGCTCAATTGGGTGAACCGAAGAACTTGGAACTCAGCGATCGCTGGATTCTCTCCAAGTTCAATCAACTCGCTCAAGATGTGCGGAATTATCTCGATAACTATGGATTCGGAGAAGCCTCAAAGAGCTTGTACGAGTTCATTTGGGGCGATTTTTGCGATCAATATATTGAACTCGTGAAACCGCGACTCCAAGATGCCAATGCGCCAACTCGTCTCGCGGCTCAACAAACGCTTGCTCATGTGCTGGAAGGAACGCTAAAACTCCTACATCCGTTCATGCCACACATCACCGAAGAGATTTGGCACAATTTGACGCAGACTCCTGAGACAGATCACAACTCTCTAGCGCTCCAGAGCTATCCTGCACCCGATCAAGCTCTGATTGATCCGAACTTAGATCAAGAGTTTGAATTGATTCTCAACACGATTCGCACGATTCGGAATCTTAGAGCGAGTGCCGAAATTAAACCCGGTGCAAGAATCACCGTTGCGCTCTCGACCGAGGACGATCGAGAAAAGCAAACGTTAATCACAGGTCAGTCTTATATTAAGGACATGGCGCGGGTGGAGACGTTATCGATCGCTGGGACTACGGAGATTCCAACGCTCAAACCCTCTACAATCGATGGAAATGCGCCGATTCTTGCGATCGCACTCGATACGGTTGGAAACTTCTTCGGCAAACACCAGAAAATTCTCTTATCGCTGCTCTTGCTGGGTTCGATTCTGTTCACGCTCAAAGTGGCTTCGATCGCGCTCGAAACGGTTCACGAGATTCCGCTGCTCCCACCGTTACTGGAAATTGTTGGAATTGGTTATACCGTTTGGTTTACCAAAATGCGATTGTGGCAAAAGAGCGATCGACAAACGTTCTTGAATCAGGTCAATCAATTCAAGACTGAAGTAATTGGAGAATCGAAATCGCCTGAAACTAATTCAGTTCAAGCAGAACCGATTGATGATGCTCAAACGATCGTAGGAGTCACTGGAACCGTTAAAATTTCGATCCCATTAGCAGGCTTGATCGATCTTGAAGCGCTGAAAACTAAGACAGAGCGCGATTTGAAGAAAGTTGAAGCAGAAATTCAGTCGCTTAGTGGTCGATTGAACAATCCGAAATTCGTTGATAAAGCGCCGCCTGAGGTGGTGCAATCGACACGGGATGCTTTATCTGAAGCAGAAAAGCAGGCAGAAATCTTGAGAGCCAAGCTGGATCGGCTGTAAATTTATCAATTCTTAATTTTTCTATCAGAGATGCTGAATTTTGGCATCTCTTTTTTGTGATTCTGTGAGGGACACCCACCAATGATTCCGATAGAAAACGAAGAGGCTATACTGTCTTGATAGGTACGTACAATGGGCGCAACCGGGAAAAACCCAAATTCGTTCCATGACGTTCTGATCAGGTCAGTGTATCTACGGGCGATAGAACAGGGATACAGCGATATATGTTGTCAAAACTCTTGGACAGACTACCAAATCTGTCTTATAAATCCCCCTGACCATCGTTCCCACCGCGACGACATCGAGAGAAAACATTAATGCTGCACTTGGCGCAAGTTCAAAAAAAAGGCTATCTAGGCAAGGCAGGATTGCGCTTACTGGCTGCTCAAAAGTCAGAAAACGTCTGGACAAGACTCCCTGAAGAAGAAACAGTGCTTTCGACTGAGGCAACGGCTTACAGTGATGGCTTACTCGTGCTGGTCGAAATCTCTAGCAGCAATCAGATTTTGGACATTCGAGAAGCAAAAGACTGGGTGCTGGATCTGGTGCAACAGTATCTCAGCTATGGAATTTCACCGACTTCATTGCAGCAAGAAATCGAACGGGCAGAACAGTGGCGGCAGTCGAATACGCTTGAGAGTCAAGAACTGGCACGTAGAACGATCGAGCTTGAAGCCCGTCGTGAACAAATTCAAGAACTCGAAGAAGAACTGAAAAGCGAGAAGAAACAGTTAGAGATTCTGATGTCTCAAGTGAAAGCTCAGAATCAGGATTAAGAG
>JADEXW010000455.1 GCA_015206935.1 Pseudanabaenaceae cyanobacterium LEGE 13415
CAACAATATCTCCCGGTTGAGTCACTGCACGCAACGCTAAATTAAGCGCTTCGGTTGCACCATTGGTAATGATCAAATCATCCGGTGAGAAACTACAACCTATTTCAATCGATCGACGGGCGACTTCATGCCGTAACACTTCTGATCCTTGCGGTGCATTGTAGGAATGGAGAGCGGTTGGTTGTTCTCGCACAATTCGATTCGCAATCCGATTCAGAGACGCGATCGGTAACAGATCCAATCCTGGAATCGCATGACCTAAGCCTAAATGCCTCGGATCGCGCATGACCCGAAACGCCAAAGAGACATCCACTGGATTGTCATATCTAAGCGAGGAAGAGGAACTGGGTTCGGCTCGATTTTGCAGCGGTTTGACGTAGTAGCCTGATTGCGGACGCGCTCCAATCCAGCCTTGATCTTCGAGTAGTCGATAAGCTTCTAGAACGGTTGAGATGCTGACTGTGAATTGTTGATGCAGTTTGCGGACGGAAGGTAAGCGATCGCCCGGTCGCAGAGTTCCTTCTTGAATCAGGGCGCGAATGCGATCGGCAACTTGTTCATACAGCGTCGAAGCATCACAATTGGGTATGTTTTTAAGCATAACAGTTTCCAGAAATCAAACTGTAACCATTACAATTTAGGCGAACTGTCTCTGGTTGGGTAGATGTGATCGAGAGGAAAATAAAGCAGTAAAAGTTTAGATTAGGACACTCTTAGAAAGCCCCCAAACCCCCAATTCTGGGGACTTAAGACTCTTGCTCCCCCAAACTTGGGGGCTGAGGGGCTTTCTAAAAGTGTCTTAACTAAAACAAGTATGGCTACAAATCATCGCTCGAAAATACGCATCATGAAACTAAATCAATTCTGGAATGCTGTCGTCAATCGAATTTCTAGCAGCAGTGAACCTCAAGTAAATCATCGTCGGGATAATCAAGGAAATTGGTATTATCAGATCTATGATCCACAAGCTGAGAAGCATAACGCATTCGGAACAGAGCAAGAAGTTAGAATGTGGCTTGATCAACGGCATTAATAAAATGAGCAGTACAGAATATTGCACAACGATGGCACAGTACAATCACTGGATGAATCAGAAGATTTATACAATCTGTGCTGAGGTTCCTAATACAAAACGCAATGAAGATTTAGGTGCATTTTTTAAGTCGATCGATGGAACGCTGAATCATATTTTGGTTGCCGATCGTATTTGGTTTGGTCGCTTTACTCAGAATTCTTTTGTCTCGAAACTGAGTGATATTCTCTATTCTGACTTTGACCAATTGAGACAAGAGCGCGATCGTACTGATCAAGATATTCTCAACTGGACAAAGCAACTGAATTCCGAATGGCTTGAAGCTCCATTTACTTACACAACAATTACAACTCCGACAAAAACTGTAACTCGTCCTGCATGGTTGCTAGTGACACATTTCTTCAATCATCAAACACATCATCGCGGACAGCTTACAACCTTGTTAAGTCAACTCGGCTATGATCCAGGAGTGACTGATCTTCCATATCTGCCAACGCTATGAAAACGAATGCCGTTCGTGTCTTAGATAATTTAGGAATCGCTTACGAACTGAGAGAATACGAAGTTGATCCTGATAATTTGGCGGCGGAATCTGTTGCGGAAAAAATCGGACTTCCACCTGAACAAGTTTTCAAAACATTAGTGGCGCGTGGAGACAGAAACGGGATTTGTTTGGCTGTTATTGGCGGTAATATGCAGCTTGATTTGAAAGCGCTGGCGAAATTGTCGGGCGATCGTAAAATCGAAACCGTTCCACTCAAAGAAGTACAGCCGCTTACTGGATACATTCGCGGAGGTGTAACTGCACTTGCTTGCAAAAAAGACTATCCGGTTTATGTCGATGAATTGATCGAATTATTTGACGTGATTTCAATTTCAGCAGGAATGCGAGGACTACAGATTTTACTTGCTCCTAGCGATTATTTACGAGCAGTCAAAGGAAAAATTGGAGCGATAGCCCAAGACAAATAAAGAAACCAAAATCTTTGTGATCAAGTTCTAGAAAGCTTATTCCAGTCGCTATTATCGGAAAACGCCACGTTTTTATAAGTGCCGGAAGCGATGTCTACGAATCCACACTTCACTCCTCAGTCCAGAGCCATTTCCCAACCTCAGAGCCGACAAGCCCATCGAGTTCGGGGACTCATTCTGGATTACGCGCTTGGTATTTCAATTTTGGGACTGATTCCGATTCCTCGACTGTTTACGCTCAAATTGATCGTGGCATTTGGTCTGGTGCTGAAGATGATCTGGGACATCGGTAAACAGTGGCACTGGCGCAAAGGACAAGATTTTCTGGCGATCGCAGGTGTCTTTTTCGGAATTCTCGGCGCTCTGGCAATGACATTAACCGCATGGCTGACTTTTGTTGGGCTGGGTGTATTTCTGCCGTACTTAAAAGGACTTGCGATCGCAGCAGCTTTTTTCACATTGTCTTGGGCGATCGGACAAACTGTGAATCAATTTTTCGCGAGTGGGAATGAGTGAAATGAGACTCAGAAGACGACAAATTTTGCTTGGAGGTGTAGCAGCGGGAGTTGCAGCAACGATCGGAACCGAATATCAAACTCGCCATGCAGCAGAAGCTCGAAGTGCAGAATTGCTCGCACGTTACGCCAATGATCCGACTCGTCTTTTGCAACAAACGTTTGAAGCGGATGCAGAAAAAATCAAGGTAGGTTTAAATATTCAAGCGTCGATCGGACAATCCCGCCCTACAGTTCCTTACGATCGAGCAATATCAAATCTATTGATTCAATGCAGCAAATTAGCAACTCAGCAGTATCTTACTGGCAAAACGATTCCAACGTATGATGGTTCGATTAAAATGCTGCCTGCGTATTTTCGGGAATTAGATAGCTATACTCAGCTTGCTTCATTTAGAGGACACGAAGCTGAAGTTGAAGATACGATTCAAGTTGAGGTTCCCACTTCTGCCCAGAACAATCCCACAGATCCATTAGAACAACAAACCAATGACGCTCAGAACGCGATCGGGCAAACCGTCAAAGAAGCGGTGAAAGTCAGACAGCTTACCCCGGTCTATCTTGGTTTCGTGCTAACTTCTAAAGCGCACAACATCATTGTGTTTCGTGGAACTCAGCGCAATACAGAATGGTTGTACAATCTCTACGCTCGACAGCAAGAGTATCGCAATCCGATCAATGAAAGCGCGATCGGTAAAGTGCATCTCGGATTTGTGGACAACTACAAAAGTATTATCAATCCGGTTCCTGTAGAAGTTGCAAAGCAATTAGATCCAAACATTCCTTGCTACATCACGGGACATAGTTTGGGGTCAGCATTAGCAGTGTTGGCATCGATGGAGATAGCCTTAATGGTTCCAACGCTCAAACCAAAAATTCAACTGTATACCTATGCAGGAGCGAGAGTGGGAGATCCTGATTTTGCTCGTGTTCATACTCAAGTTGTTCCAAATCATTTTCGGATTGTGAATTTAGCTGACATTGTGCCGCTCCTGCCGCCGATTCAGTCTCCTAGCGGGACATTTGTTCATACAGGTCAAGTGTGGTCATTTTTGACACAGGAAGGGGATTTTCTGCCGAATCACGTTGTAGATACATATCGACAAGCGATCGTGCGGCGAGTTGAAACCGATCAAGCGCGATCGTATCCGCTGTCTGGAGCATGAAACAAAAAATCGTTTAGAAGCGACAAGATGAATTAAGCTAAGTCTTGCCTGCGTATCGTTTAGATTTGAACCATTCATGAATTCGCCCTTGATTCCCGACGGAGTATCGACAGCGCTTGCATCCACGCTTCAACCTGATGTGTCGATCGTGGTTCCGATCTACAACGAGGTTGAAAGCATTCCGAGTTTGATTGATGCGATCGCGACCAGTGTAAGAAATGCCGCGCTGACTTACGAAATTATCTGTGTGGATGATGGTTCTCGTGACGGCTCAGACGCGCTATTGAAACAACTGGCTCACAGTCGGAATGATTTGAAAGCGGTGATTCTGCGGCGAAATTATGGACAAACTCCCGCAATGGCAGCCGGATTTGGACAAGCGATCGGGAAGGTGATTATCACGCTGGATGGCGATTTGCAGAATGATCCAAGCGACATCCCAATGCTGCTAGAGAAATTAAGTGAAGGATATGATCTCGTCAGCGGTTGGCGGAAAAATCGACAGGATGCTTCTCTGACTCGCGTTATTCCTTCTAAGATTGCGAATTGGCTGATTGGGCGAGTGACCGGAGTACGATTGCATGATTATGGTTGCTCATTGAAGGCTTATCGATCGGAACTCGTGGCAGATATGAACCTTTACGGAGAACTGCACCGATTCCTACCTGCATTGGCATTTATTGAAGGAGCGAGAATTGCTGAAGTTCCGGTGAAACATCATTCTCGGCAATTTGGCAAAAGTAAATATGGACTCGATCGAACATTCCGCGTCGTAATGGATTTGCTCACTGTTTCGTTTATGCGGAAGTTCCTCACTCGTCCGATGCACGTTTTTGGATTATTCGGATTAGTCTCGCTTTTGGCGGGATCAGCGATCGGGATGTATTTAGCGATCGTGCGACTCGGTTTTGGTCAAGATATCGGACAACGCCCTTTATTAATTCTTGCGGTTGTTTTATTTCTTGCAGGGTTGAATCTCTTTAGTTTTGGATTGTTGGCTGAAATTTCGATGCGGACGTATCACGAATCTCAAGGT
>JADEXW010000456.1 GCA_015206935.1 Pseudanabaenaceae cyanobacterium LEGE 13415
GCTTGGTTCTAGTCGGTAGAGAATTTAGGACTGAAAGCGCGATCGTATTCGTTGAATCGAGTGCGTTCAAATTCTCTGCGGCTTGCAATCGTAAGGTTGAATTTTGCGTGGAATGAATCAAATTCTCAAGCGTTGAAATTGCTTTTTCTAAATCCAATTTATTTTTACCTAATAGATAAGCAGCTTTACGCTGTAATGTTTCTGATTCTGTTGTGTTCAGAATTGAATTAAGTGTATTAGATGCAACTGGATTTCCAGGATTGATCTTTTCTAGTTGATCGCAAACATTCAATTGTAGGGTTGTGTTGTCGATCGTGTTCAACACATCAATCATGGCTTGAACTGCATAAGAATTCCCATAATCGAGTGTTTTACCGAGTGTATAAGCCGCTGTCCAACGCGCAAATAAATCTGGAGTTGAAGAAACGAACTGTTCTAATAATGCGATCGCACTTTGTCGATCGGTTTGCAATAGTGCAATTCTCGCTGCTTCTCGAACAGGTGCTAGCGTTTTACTACCAAATCGATATTCAATTAATCTTGTGAGAATTTCGTTTAGTTTCTCACTTTGGGGAAATTCAGAAAGACCAGATGCAGCCAAGAAAAAGGATCGATGCGAATAGAATCCACCGCAGCGATCGTCAAAATTCAGTAAGGCTTGAATGAACGATTCTTTTTGGTCGATCGCTAAATCAGTTCGACCCAACCAAAGGAAAATTACTTCACGCCAATGTGATTGGAAAATAAGATAATTATCAAAAAAGAATTGCCAGTTATCGATCGCTTGTGCTGCAAAATATTCTTGAAAACTAGAGTGATAAAACGCATAAATCTTTTCGCCGTTTGGCGTTGCAACTTGATTCAACCAACCGAGTTGGAGCGCTAAGGGCATGATCTCGATCGCATTTCCAAAGGCTTGTTGAATAAATGAATAAGGCAAGCGAAATCGCGTTTTTGATTGGCTTAAAGCGCGTAAAGCAACTTGTCCAAGTGCATGATTGAGTTGCTGTCTTTGAGCAGGAGTCGTTGGAAAATAATCTTGCTTCCAAGCGTAAATTGTTTCTACAAATTGTTGGTATAACGTCGATTTCGTACTTGGTAATGTGCCCTGAGTTAGCGACCAAGAACGACACATTAGAGCTAATCTCAGAGGATTTCTAACCGCATCTCGAATTCGTTTGCGTTCTGGTTTATTTAATTCTTGTTTTAAGCGATCGCCTAATTCTGGATTCTTTTGAAACCATCGATCGACAAATTCTCCAGTCTGCTCCCGAAAGCTGAGATTCTGATAAGTTGTGAACGATTCTAGACAATTCTTGCCATTATCCCAAACATTTGATCGACAAGTTAAAACCATATGAGCATCAGAAATCCAGCCTCGTAATTGACGCGCGATCGAGGTTAAAGCGACACTTGCTTCAATTGCCATTTCATCGATCGCATCCAGCAATAACCAAACATTCCCGGTGCGAAATTGTTCGGCAAATGACTCTTGTAATTCAACAGAAACACTAACTTTTCGAGTAGCTTGTTTTAGCCAAGTGTTTAATAGATAGTTCTCTAATGTTTCACCTTGCAAATCAGCTAGAGAAATCCAAATTGGTAAGGCATTTTGATCGATTAGCCAGGTTGCAATTTGTTGTAAGAGTGTGGTTTTTCCCGCTCCCGGTTCACCGACGATCGCGATTCGTTGTTTTGACTCTAATTGATTTAAGAATTCGGAGATTGAATAGATTCGTTCTTCTTCCTCTCCTTGTCGTTCTACAATTCCTAAAGGCACATATAATTCATAAAGATCAAATGAGAATCCATCAGTAATGGTGAGCGGATTTGTTGTTAAACGCTGATAATTTTGCGCCTCTAAACTATCGCGGCAGATTTGCACCCAAGATTGAGAGACTTCGCCCCCTAAATCCCCCATTCTGGGGGACTTTGAAACCTGAAACTCTTTAGTTTGAAGTCCCCCACTCGTGGGGGATTTAGGGGGCTTCCCAGAATTTATTGCAGGGTCGATCAATTCACGTTTTGTCGATCGAGCCATTTCCCAAGCTTGATCAAACTGCTGAAGATTTGCAGATCGATCGAATCTTGAATACCAAAAATTAAGCGTAAAATGCCAAACCTCAGAGCCGCTTCGATTTGGGCGATTGTCTTCTAAAACGCCAAGAAAATCCTCGAATCTTCTCAGTGATTCTTTGATTTGATCCGCTGTTAACGGGGAATCAATTTGTTTTGTTAATGCTTCTAGAAACCGAACTTTTGTCCGAACAATTAAACGTCGATCGTTGTGCCAGTGTGTTTGGATTTGAGGGCGCAGAGTATCGATCAAATTCCCTTCTAACTCCTCATTTGCATAGTCGAGAAGAAGCGTAAAAAGAATTCTCGATCGAGATTGAGTTGCAGCACCGTAGCTAGGACGCGCCATGAAATCACAATAAATGGACTATGAACGCTATTATCGCCCCGTACACATCACTGATCGCATTTGTCGTAAATTTGTGGGCAAATCCAGTCGAATCGCTTGCTCGATTAAAAAGCTCGGAACCGGAATCGTTGGAGTCGCTTGTACTGAATACGTCAAAATCGTCCCCTCTCCATGCGGCTGTAGTTGTAAATCAGCCTGGAAATCGCTGAAGCTGCCCGATTCTAAGAAAAATTGCACGCGCTGATTTTGCGTTTCTAACACTTTAAGCGTGATGTCAACCTGAGCCGTGAAAATCAGAAACGCTTTACTCGCAGCTTGATAAATCCGTTTGATGCCTGAATGTTCCAGAACTTGCCGAATCTCGCTCTTGGTCACATCCGGAAAATATTGCACCCAGCGCGGATAGTCCGTCACTTGTTGCCAAACTGACGGAAGCGCGATCGGTAAATACATTTTTGCCGTCACCGCACTTCCCCAAGCGGAATGCGATCGCGTTTTCAACACAATTTCACCTTGCATCAAAGCAGCCGTTTCAGGCATTAAGGTCAGCATTTTCAGTCCTCCTTACACCAATTCACCCGTTAAGATAACAGGCATTCGGTCAAACAATTGTTTTCAACTGATGAAGATTCTGAAAACTCTGTCTATAGTGGGATCGACGATCGAGGACAAATGTAATGAATCAGCCCAATAATTCTAGAGCCGTGGTGTATGTGGTGGTGCTTGCTTTAACCGCGATCGTATGGATTTTGCGCGGAATCGGACTGTTTGCGTTTCTGCCTGGATTCGTGTTGTGGATCTTGATTGGATTATCGATCGTACTTACCATTGTGAATGGCTTGATCGAAGTGCGCTAACTCTCAAAGTGGAGAATACAGCAGCGGAAACATCTCCGTGGAGAGATTAGAAACTGAACAGAGGTCGTAATAATGACAGTATGCAAATTATATGACTTACCTATTATGACCTCTACGGTTTTACCAACTCGTGGACAATTGGAGCGGACGTTATCGCAGCGAGTTCAAGCATTTTACCGGACTCAACTTGGACATCAACCTAGTCGCGTTCAGTGTCATATTGCAGATGGCAAAGTGATTATTGTGCTAGAAGATTCAATCACGAAGCCAGAACAATTACTGCTTGAAACTGGACAAGAAGAACTGGCGGAAAAGGTTCATGATGATTTGGATAAAGCCATTCATCCCCAGTTGTGCGCCTTGATTGAAGAGATTGTTGGCGTGAAGGTCATTGATATTCTGAGTGATGCTACCTTTGATACCGGAAGGACGGGTACGATCGTGGTTTTAGAAGAGCCGCCTCAGTTGCGAGAGTCTCATTCTCGTCGCCTTAAAGAGGAGAACATGGCTGCGTCAGATGATGAGTAACGACCGCCTGTAAGTCATCTAGGTCGTAGGGCTTGGTGAGATAAGCATTACAGCCAGAATTGAGAATGCGATCGCGATCTTCATTTCTGGCTAATGCAGTTAAAGCGACGATCGGAGTGGTTGCAGTGTGAGGGCGTTGTCTCAGTTGTTGAGCAACTTCAATCCCACTAATATCCGGAAGTTGAATATCCAGCAAAATCAAATCAGGATGACTGTGTTGTGCCATGTGCAGCGCGGCTTTACCCGTTGCAGCAGTAACAATCGCACAGTCAGCTACCGCAGCAAGCTGAAATTCAAGCAGTACTAAATTATCGAGATTATCATCAACTGCAAGTACGATCGGTTTATTCAAAGTCCTTTCCAAATTCATTGCAAAACTGAGTCCAATTCGGGGCTTTCACAACACTCAAGGCACTAGCAGGTCTGGAACAAAGCATGGTTAAAAGCGGTACTGTCGAAGCGCTTCCAATCAGGTTTGTATTCGTTACCCAGCCAGTATAACGAACTTTACATTTATATGAGGGCTTTTCTTTGCCACCTGGAATTCTATTTATCATCAAGTCCAGCAATGTCTCGACTCGATTGCATTGCTCGATGATTTTTATCGTACAGGATTCTGCATCTGCATCAAGATATACAGAAAAAACTTAAGCTTTAAGACAGATTTGGCTCTCTTTTTATCGAATTTAATGCGATAGCACTCCTAAATTGAGGGTGAAATGCAAGGTTGTTCTTGCCCCCAAACCCCCAAGCTTGGGGGGACAAGACTCTTAGCCCCCAGAATTGGGGGTTTGGGGGCGTTCCCGAATTTCACAATTTAAATCGGATTGCTATATGTCTTGATCTGTGTAGATAAATTAAATTGATGTGAGCGACAACATTCACAAACTTAATCTTAGTTTA
>JADEXW010000457.1 GCA_015206935.1 Pseudanabaenaceae cyanobacterium LEGE 13415
CTACAAGAGATGTTGAAACAAGTTGTTCCAGGAGTTCAGAAAGTAGGGATAAGACGCGCCAAGGTAAAGATCATGGCTGATGCAAAATTCGTCCTTACTGGTGGAGATTTGGTATATCAGAAGAGTCAGGAACAGGAAGTAGTGGGGCAAGAGGTCGTTTTAGATATGAATACGGGCGATCGCATTCCGGCTCATGCGATTAGTGAAGGCACACTGTTAGCGCTCGGACTACTCACGGTATTAATGAGTCCTGAGCAACCCAATTTAGTCTTATTAGATGATGTTGAACAAGGACTTCATCCAAAGGCGCAACGAGAGTTAATGACTGTTTTTAAGCAGATTATTCAAGCCAATCCGAACTTACAAATTATCTTTTCGACTCATTCGCCTTACATTGTGGATGAACTATCGCCTTCTCAAGTTCATGTCTTAAGTAACACAAACTCAGGATTTACGATTTGCAAACGGTTAGATGAACATCCTGATGTGGAATGGGCAAAACAGACCTTAACCACGGGCGAGTTTTGGGATGCTGAGGGAGAAGATTGGGTGAGTGCGAATGCTTGAGTTTGTTGTGATTGTTGAAAGTAGCGCAGATGCCCGAACTGCAACTAAGTTAGCAGTTCGTGTACTCGTTGAGAAAATCGATTGGTTAGAACCTTAGCTATTGCACTATCAATTTCGCTGGAGTGGATTAGAACCAGAAACGGAGCATTCTTGCTGGAAAGATGTTGCTGGAATTATCGATCGAGCAAAAGCATCGGGTCTTCGGGTTCCAAAATATTTGGGACATAGCAAGACTGGAGCATTGAAAGCGGATGGTGCAGCAGCAATGAAAATTCTGAATTTAGTCAGAGTGCTACAAAAAAGCCGATCGATTAAAGCGGTAATGTTTATTCGCGATTTGGATCATCAATCTGAACGACGAGAAGGGATTGAGCAAGCGCGATCGGAACATCTCGATCGACAACCCAAACTAGAAATCATCATTGGTACAGCCAATCGAATGCGCGAAGCCTGGGTCTTGAATGGCTTTGTCGCTTCTCAAGCAGAAATCCAAACTTTAGAAGAGATCAAAGCTCAATTGAATTTTGATCCGTGTGAAGAACCACACAAACTACGATCGAATTCAGGGGAGTCAGTCGATCGGATCAGAAATCCCAAGGTTGTTCTTGAGAAGCTCACAGGCGGCGACTACTCTCGCGAACAGCAATGCTGGGAAGAAACGAGTCTAGAGCTTCTACGCGAAAGAGGAGAGCATTCGGGATTGTCGGCGTATCTTGAAGAAGTTGAGCAGCGATTGATTCCGATTTTGCTTGAGTAATGTCGATCTTAGTTCTACCGCGATCGCATAACGATAGAATTATTCTGTTCTGCATGGTGTCGGTTTATGCGAAATCCTCCTCAGCCGTTGCCCGAAAATTTGTGGGGAGAACAATGGCGATTTGCATCCTTACGGTCAGGTGATTTAGTCGAGTCGATCGCAAATCGTACCATTCCGATCGTAGAAATGCCTGAAGCCTTATATCCGGTCAATCTCGGCATTGCATCGACGGCGCAGATTCCGGGAGTCGTGATTGATGGGGGGCGACGATCGATGCAATTGGCGCGATGGTTGAAGGCAAATCAACCCGTATCACTGGATGCGATCGCAGGTGCGCCGGATGGATTGATTTTGAATGCGGGAGAGCTTGATCGTTGGATTGTCGCAACGTTTGAAGATCCGGAAGTGCGAAGCGCTGCCCAATTGTTTGAACAGCGCAAGAAGGAGAGCGATCGACTCCACTTTCTATTAGTTGAACCGGATGATTCGGGAATGACCTATACCGGATTTTGGTTGCTGAGAAGTCAGGGGATTAGAACCTAGATTTAGGGTTGAAGCTGTTGGAGTTCTTCGATCGATAATCCTGTTCCACGGGCAACCAGTTCGATCGGTAGTCCTTCACGTAACAAATTGAGGGCAATTTCTCGCTGCTTTGCTGCTTCGCCTTCTGCTTTGCCTTCTGCTTTGCCTTCTGCTTTGCCTTCTGCTATACCCTGCGCTTTACCTTCTTCCAAAATCGAACGATAAACAGTAGATTCCTGCATGATGTCCCTCCGTAAAAGACGATAAATCACATCTTGGTCTAATTTTAATCCAGCTAAAATCCCGGATGCTGCCATCAAATTTGCTTGTGTTTGAGGATCTGCAATTCGATCGACGCTTTGAGAGACTTGGCGCAAGGTTTCTTCAGCGTTATCACTTTGCCCTAGAACCGCGAAAGGAATAAGTCCAGGGTATTGCAGAAAAAGTGAAGCGGGTTGTTCCCAGAGGCGAATGACATCAAACTCATGAGTCGTGCGCTCCATTGTAAAGCTGGTTTGGTAGACTAACTCTGAACCAGTCTGCTTTAGGTAGATCACCACTTGCTGCATTGGCTTTGTTGGATCTCTTCGATAGGCTCGTACTCGGTAATCCAGCACGCGAAATGGAATGTTTGGTTTAGGAACGGTCTGAAATTCGATGTGCAAGATAGCTTCATCTGACTCTAGAAAAATCAGTGCATCGGCACGAATAGGGTCGAGGGAGAGTTCAGAGGGCTGAAGTTCTGTCAGAGTAACAGATTTACCCAGTAGCCAAGTGGCGAAGTCGGCAGAAAAATGTTCAGCAAGGAATCGGCAGATATCATCATACATAATGAGTATAAGTGTACCATATCTTCGCTGATTGACTCTGAGCAAATCAAAAGTTCATTGACTGCTTCGCAAACAGTGACTCTAGTGCGATCGCTTGTGCCTCTCGCATTTGTCCATAGGTGAAAACGTAAGGAACATCAGAAGGTAAGCTAGGGATAAATCGATCGAGAACATAGGGACTGCCGTAAAGCGCGATCGCATAAAGTTGATTGGTCTTTAACAGATATGTAAACCAATCTTGTGCGGCTTGAGTTAATCCAGCAATTCCGCGAAATGGATTACCTCGAATGAATAATTGCAATAAGGTTGGACTCGAATCACGATTGTTCAGATCAATGTGTGGAGTATGTCGATCGACAATTTCAATTTGAGTAAATCCGAACTGTGCGGGAAGTGCGATCGCGGGAGCTGTTCGACCTAAGAAATCACAATCGAGAATGCTATCAACAATTATTAGATTGCGACCAACACCATCAAGAGAAGCTAATCGAGAGGGATTTGGATGATGCGATCGCATCGAAGAACGTAATAGTTCAGCATTGATAGTTAATGCTTCGGGTTGAGCAATGCTCTCAGTTAATTGATTGGTTTGCAAAACGGGTTCGGGAGGATTTTCCCAAACATAACCTTCTTCGGATGGAAGCGCGATCGAACATGCTTTTTGTTTTGCTCTCCAAATTCTTTCGACTGAAGCTTGAATGCGATCGCGTGAAATTCGTCCACTTTCCACCGCTTCGCAAACCGCTGTAATTGCTTTTTCTGGCTCTAGTGGCATTAATAGAATATCTGTGCCTGCTTCGATTGCTAACACACAGGCTTCTTTAGTTCCGTAGCGATTCGCGATCGCACCCATCACGAGCGCATCCGTAGTGACTAATCCTTCAAAGCCAAGATTTGTTCTTAATTCATCTGTGAGAACTTTTGCTGATAATGTTCCGGGATAGTTCGGATCGAGTGCAGGAATTTGCAAATGAGCGCTCATCACGACATCAACACCCGCTGAAATTGCAGCTTTAAAGGGTGGGAACTCGATTTGTTCTAAGCGATCGCGATCGTGCAAAATTACGGGCAATTCGAGGTGAGAATCGATCGCGGTATCTCCATGTCCTGGAAAATGTTTTGCTGTGGTTAAAATCGGATGCTGATGTGCGCCACGAATAAACGCTTTTGCAAGTTCGCTAACAATCTCTGGAGTTTCGCCAAAGGCTCGGACATTAATTACTGGATTGTCTGGATTGTTGTTCACGTCAACGGTCGGAGACAAGAGCCAATTTAAACCGATCGCTAAACTTTCCGCTGCTGTAATGCGTCCCAGATGTTCTGCATAATGACAGGCGAGGGGTAAATCGCGTTTGGCAACTTCAGCGATCGACATCGGTGGCGGAAACCAAGTTGCTCCCGAAAATCGTTGCCCGACTCCTTCTTCTACATCTGCACAAATCAACAATGGAATCGATGCCCAAGATTGAAGCTGCTGAGTTCTGAGCGCAATTTCTCCCGCACTCGCACCCAGAAGAATTACGCCCCCCACTCCCAAATCTTCGACCCAGTGACGCAACGTTGCCGCAGGTGGCTCCCAGATTGGATACTGAATCTCATGGTCAAACAGAAAGCCTGAAGCCCTCACGACCACCATTTGAGCCACTTGCTGTTGCAGCGTCAAATCATCAAGATTCGGAAGAAAGGTCATCATCATCTTTGCGCTCTTGGCTGAGGCGATTGATTAACCCTAGAACTCTATCACCTCGCTCCAGCGAATTGTCTTCGATAAAGACCACTTCGGGCGTTCTCCGCAGTCGAATCCGTTGACCAAGTTCACTCCGAACGTATCCGGTTGCAGATTTCAAACCTGCCATTGTTTCAGCTTTGGCTTCCGCATCGCCATAGATGCTGACAAAGATTTTAGCGTGCTGCAAATCGCCGGAAACATCAACATCAGTGACGCTCACCATTCCAGTACCAACGCGATCGTCTTTGATGCCATTGAGTAACATTTGGCTGACTTCGCGTCGGATGGATTCTGC
>JADEXW010000458.1 GCA_015206935.1 Pseudanabaenaceae cyanobacterium LEGE 13415
GGAGCAGTTTACCGAGTTAGTTAAGCGATGTACACTTTATGAACATTCGATGACTTTAGACCACTAAAACTGAGTCACCAAATGGTTTTTGTACGCTGGGCTACATTTTAGCCCTTTTCTGAAAATCTCCGTAAAATTTCTGAGTTCAGACCAGGTTTTTTCAGTACTATTGGGATCTTGTTTTAAAGTCCTCAATGATTTCCACACATCATATCGTGAAAGCAACCGAGATTCAGAGACAAGTGTTAAGCAATTGTTAATTCTCTGGAAAAAAAGAGCTTTTTTTGACCGAGGTGGGGATCAGAAAAATTGAAGTTCTTTATTGGATCGAAAGTGCGAAACGATCTGAGACACGGCAGAATCGGATCGAGAAAACGATCGCGGCTTCCGTGCAGAATTGATCGCCGCTCGATCGAGCGACCTGAACGTATTGAATTCGATGTTTTATTGATCGATCGATCGTCGTTCCGCCGTGAAATCCGGGTAGAGACGCGCACACGAAGTGCAGCGAAGCTTCTAATCGCGTCTCTACGTCGTCGGGTTAACGCATCATTGATGGGTGGAATCGAACCTGATTATCACCACAATTCCACCCACAACATTTACAGCCGCTGTAACAAACTCATGCCATGCGTATCGGTTCCACAAGAACTCAGCAACCCGAACTCATCCTGTAACTCTGTCACTCGTGCCGTCTCTTTCGGACTCGGCATCCAAGGCTTCGGATTGTTATAGGCGTAAAACGTTTCCACCCCATCAATTCCTACCATTGCCGCCGCTGGAATCAATTCATCCGCCGATCGACGATATCTTGCCGGATGCGCCAACACCGCAATCCCGCCTGCTTCCTGAATCGCATTCACCACTCGTGATGCTTGAGCGCGATCGCCTTGAGGCGCAGACCCCTGGAGATAAGACGCGATCGCGGCATGATTTGGATCAAACGCAAATCCTAAAATATGCACCTCAGTTTCAAGCAGACGAGACGTAATCTCAGTCCCTGTCCACAACTGCGGCAGATCAGGACACCCTTGAAACGCCTCCATATACCGTTGTGCGGTTCGGTATCCGCTGATCTGATGGTGATCCGTAATCGCGAATCCTTTGAGTGAAAGCTCGATCGCTTGTTGTGCCAACGCTTCGGGGTGTAGCTGTCCATCCGAATGCGTCGTGTGCATGTGGAAGTTGTAGGTGAGTGGGCAGCTTTCAGCCGTCAGAGAAGCGAAAACCTGTCGTAGCGATACCGCATCTCTCGCGGTTGAAGGGGTTCCGGTCGAACTCGAAGCAAGATGAGCAGTCATAAATCGCCTCAAACGTTACTGCCATGTCACGGGACTATATCTAATGTAATGTACAGCTTAAAAAATCGTTTCAGTATTCCAGACTCAGGGTATTGAGTATAGCTGATATCATTCATCAGTTACGTTAGCAAAAGTGGCACAGTTTAGATTGGTGCGGCATCGCATTCAATGTTAGGGTATATAACCAATCCCCCTAGTTGCCTTTTCAAGTGAGTTCCCGCCCGTCGTAGTGTTCTTGCATGTCAGTTAATATTCTCATGCAGTACATTCTTCGGAACACCCTGCGGAGCGAATTGATGTCGCCCTTCCTCAATCGCCTTCGCAGCGGTATATCGGCTGATTTTGGTTGAGTTCCTGAAAACATGATTTCTAGTACGAATAATGGCGGGTTCGCCCAGCAGGTAGAAGCAATTCGGCAACGTCTTGCCTCGATTCGTGATCGTCTCCTGGCTCAGTCTACCGTGGGTGCCCCAGTTCAAGATGAGATTCGGCAAGAGTTACAGTCGGCGATCGAGGTTCTGCAAACTGCACAAACGGTGATCGAGCAGGCAGAATTGAGTTCGACGATCGAGCAGTTACGGGCGACAGTGCGCGAAAAAGAACTACTCTTGCGGGAGATTCATCACCGAATTAAGAACAATTTGCAGGTGGTAACGAGTTTGCTCGATTTGCAGGTGGTGAGGACGCAGGATACGAACGTTCAAGCCTTGTTACGCAGCAATCAGAGTCGAATTAATTCGATCGCGCTGGTTCACGATCGATTATCGCAAGCGAGCAATACTAGTACGATTCGCTTGGGGGAGTATGTGCAAAGTTTGGTTCCGATGCTCGTTCAAACTTATACGATCGAGCCAAATCAAATCACGCTCAGAACGGCGATCAGCGGTGAGATTGAGTTAATTTCAAATCGGGTTGTTCCAGTTGGATTGATTCTGAATGAATTGATCTCGAATGCCTTGCGGCATGGACTGGGGAATCGACGAGGTGAAATCGCAGTCTTATTGCGCGTTCAGAACTCACAGGTCGCATTGACAGTAAGCGATACCGGAAATTGTTTTCCTGCGAATTTTGACCTGAGTGCGCCACAGAGTTTGGGATTTCAGATTATTAATTCTCTGGTACAGCAATTAGATGCCAGTTTGGGAGTCGATCGAACTCCCAGAACTGCGATTACGATCCAGTTTGACGCTGCTGATTCGGGGTCGTAAGTCCATGTTCGAGCGCAAATCGAACCAATTCTGTACGGCTATTGGTTCCAGTTTTGCTGAACAAGCGACTGACGTACTTTTCAACGTTACGAACACTGGTATCAAGGCGACGAGCAATTTCTTTGTTCATCAAGCCATCGACGACGAGATCGAGAACGCTCTGCTCTCTAGGGGTAAAATCAAGCTTCATTGGGGCAGGCGTTTGTACGATCGCGCCTCGTCCTTTGAGTTCGGCTTGAATTGCCGCAATTTGGCGAGACAGATCCGCAAGGTTCACATTATCATCAGTACTAGTGGCTTTGATATCTGCGCGTTGTCTGAGTAACCGAGTGACGATCGCAACTAGTTCATCTGGATCAAACGGTTTCGGCAAGTACGCATCACATCCGGCATCGTAGCCTTGAATGCGATCGCTTTTCATCCCTCGCGCAGTTAGAAAGATCACAGGCAAGGTTTTGAAACGAGCATCATCCCGGAGTTGTTTGAGGAATTCGTAGCCATTCACCTGCGGCATCATCACGTCGGTAATGACTAGATCAGGTTGAATTCGCTGTAACGTTTCCCAGCCTTCACGCCCATTGGTGGCGGTATGGACTGTGAAACCACTGTCTTCGAGATAGGCTTGTACCGCTTCCCGGAGTCCAGGTTCATCATCAACTAATAAGAGTTGCTCCGGCATAATTCGATCCTAGTAACGCATTTATTCAAATTTAGCGAATTTTGTGCGATTAGGATTGGGATGCGGGAATTGGAAGACGATCGATAATTCTTGCTTCTTCTGAAAGTGTCGCTTGTCGTTGTCCGTCTGCGCGTGCTTGTAAACACAAAAGCCCGATCGGAGTATTGATCAAATCAACCAAATTCGCTTTTCCAGTAATTAGTTCTAGAGATGCGATCGGTACTTCCTTCAGCATCCACCGCATGAGTCGATAGCGATACTCAGACGCATTCGGTTCACGCATCAAATCGATTCCGTGTAATTCGTGCAAATAGCGGTTTGAACGTCCGTATCTGCGCCATTGGCTTTGGAGTTCGGTGAATGTGGTGCGATGACGATGACGCACGATCGCGGTTTCGGCAAATCTTAATTTCCAATCAGTTTCGCGTAGGATTCTCCAGCAAATATCCGCATCGCCGCCTGTGGTCAGATAGGGACGGAATAAGCCGACCTGTTTGAAGGCTTCTATACAAATGGCAAGATTCGCGGTTTGACCGTAGGCGCAGAATGGATGATTGAGCGTGTGTTTTTGAGAGAGGGTTTCTTGTCGATCGGCGTATTGTTCGAGCAGGCTATTTCCTGGAAGTGCTTTGATTTCTCCTGCGACTAAGCCCACGGTTGAATCAATAAATGGTTGAATCAAATCAGTGAGCCAATTCGGTTCAGGGCGACAATCCGCATCGGTGAAGGCAAGGATCGCTCCGGTAGCATTTTGAATGCCTAAATTTCGAGCAGCGTAAGAGCTTTGAATTTGGGATTGATTAAGGACTCGAATTCGATCGAATTCTGCGGCTTTTAATAATTCGGAGGTACGATCGTTACTATTGTTATCGACTAACAAACATTCAAAATTCGGATAGGTTTGCGCTCTTAAACAGTCGAGTAACGCAGGCAAATCTGATTCACCGTTGTAGATAGGCACAATCACCGAAACCGATGGTAAAAAACTCATATCCAGATTGCAAAATTCGATTCTGATGTCAAAATGCCCAAAACGATCGTGGGAGTCATGGGAGTCGGAGAACAGGCGACCCCAAAAGAGATTCAAACTGCTTACGAACTCGGTCAGCGGATTGCTCAAGCAGGATGGATTGTTTTAAGCGGTGGGCGGAATGTCGGCGTGATGGATGCGGTTAGCCGTGGGGCGAAAAGTGTTGGAGGAATGACGATCGGGATTTTGCCGCACGTTGATTCAGAAATGAGTGATGCGATCGACATTCCAATCATCACGGATATGGGTAACGCTCGTAACAATATCAATGTGTTGTCTAGCCATGCGGTTATTGCTTGCGGCATCGGTGCAGGAACGGTTTCAGAGATTGCCTTAGCCATTAAAGCAAAGAAGCCTGTGATTTTATTGACTGAGAATTTGGAAGCTCAGAAATTTCTCCGATCGCTCAATCCTGATCTAGTTAACATTGCAGACAATGTAGAGACCGCACTGAAGCAACTTACAG
>JADEXW010000072.1 GCA_015206935.1 Pseudanabaenaceae cyanobacterium LEGE 13415
ATACAACTATTCGCTAACAGTTGATTGGTGTTAATTTCATTTTGCGAAAGTTGCGCCAAACTATTTTGCAAGCCGCTGCTATCAGGAGCATTCAGCGTCACAATTCCGGTTGTACCCTGTTCTGAGCTTGCCGTAATGTCGCTGAATTCAGTCGGTTGCGATCGCGCTTCAATCCCTAACACTCCTCCGCTTACATTTAGCGTTACTTGACCGCCCGTTCCTCGAAACGCATTTGCCGTGATATCACTGTCTTCTTTCGGAATTGCAATGAGAAATCGAGCATCAATCCGAATGTTGCCACCATTGCCAAATCCTGCGGCTGTGCCTGCGGTTGCGGTGATTTGACTATTGTTCCGCAGCAACAATCGATCGGAAGCTCGAATCTCAATGTTCCCACCATCGACGGTGGTAGATTGAGCGTCGATTCTGGCACGATCACTAAGTTCAATTCGAGGAGAGGTGAGAAAGATACTCCCTGCACTCCCCGCACTTTCAGCTGCGAGAGAGCGAGTATAGATACCACTCTCAGGACTAATCGGAGCAACGGCAGTTCCAAACTGTGAGAGACGAGCTGCATAAGTTGGATCAGTTCCAGAAATCAGCAATCGGTCTCTCGCAGTAATGTTAATGCTATTTGCCCGACCGCTTCCCTGAGTGATGGCAAGAATTTGTCCACCGCTGAGAATGTCGATCGTATTCGCATCTAGCCTGATCGTGCCGCTGTCGCCGCCTTGAAATGTTCGAGCATCAACAACACCGCCATCACTCAACCGAAATTGATCGGCAAAGATGCGAATGTTGCCGCCTGGACGATCGGAAGTCGTAAACGCGAATAAGGCACTAGAGCGCCCCGCAGGATTCGTACCAGAAATAGAGACAGTCTGAATGGGGCGATCTTGCCTGCCTAAAAAGAGATTGCCCCCATTGCCTGCTCCAGCAGTGTTGACTTGAAGTTGTGCGCCGCCTGTGAGTTCAAGCCGATTTGCGAACACAGAAAGATTGTTGCCATTCCCAACCGCACTCGCATCAACGCTGCTAAAGACATTGCTGTTGTCGAGCGACACTCGATCGCGCACGTCGATCGTGACATTTCCGGCATTCCCTCGTCCCGTTGTGTTGGCAACTAGCGCTGCATCGTTTTTTAGCTCTAGCGTATTGGCAAAGATAAACAAGTTGCCACCATTGCCCGTTGCAGTCCTTCTAACATTGTTGAAAATGCCGCTGTTATCGAGAAACACACGATCGCTTGCCTGAATCGTGACATTTCCGGCATTTCCTTGTCCTAACGTATCCGCATTCAGGCTAGCTCGATTGGTCAACTCGACTCGGTTTGCCGTAATCGAAACATTCCCGCCTTCACCCACTCCGGACTCACTGACCCGGCTGAAAATAGCACTGCTAATTTCTCCTTCTGCACCATCGAGCAAGACGCGATCGAGAACTTCAATCGTGACATTGCCTGCACTTCCTCTGCCACCTGTGCTAGCAATCAGTTGCCCCCCATTGAGCAACTCAAGCGTATTTGCTGAGATGAACAGATTTCCCCCGTTCCCGGTTGCATTTTCTTCTACACTGCTGAAAAGAGCGGCTTGTCCACCAGTCAGCGACACTCGATCGCGCACTCGAATCGTGATATTGCCAGCATCACCCCGACCGAAGGTGCTAGCGTTGATTCGTCCTCCGTCACTCAAATCAAGCGTGTTAGCAGAAATTTGCACATCGCCACCCGCTCCCACCGCATCCGATCCCACTTCACTAAAAAGGGTACTGCTGATGTTCCCTGTCCTGCCTCGGATTGAGACGCGATCGCGAACCTCTACCGTAATGTTGCCTGCTGATCCAACTCCTGCTGTTGAACCAATCAATTGACCCCCGTTGATCAATTCGAGTGTATTAGCACGAATCAACAAGTTTCCTGCATTCCCAGTGGCATTGTCTCCCACACTGCTGAAGATACCAGTGACCCCAATCAGCGACACTCGATCGCGCACGTCGATCGTGACATTGCCTCCTGCTCCAACTCCGTTTGTCGAGCCAGTCAGTTGACCGCCATTAAACAATTCGAGCGTATTCGCACTGACAAATAAGTTGCCTGCGTCTCCGGTGGCATTTTCCGCTGTACTGCTAAAAATAGTGGTCTGCGCCCCAGTGAGCGAAATGCGATCGCGCACTCGAATCGTGACATCTCCTGCATCTCCTTCGCCTAACGTACTAGCACTTAATTGTCCGCCGTTGCCCAGTTCGAGCGTATTGGCAGTTACGGTTAAGTTCCCTCCGTTGCCTTGAGCGCCGCTCTCAACACGGGTGAGAATTCCACTGTATGCGGGTCCTTCTGGAAGCGGATCGCGAATCAGAATGCGATCGGCGATCGTTAAGTTAATATTGCCTGCATCTCCGGTTCCAAAAGTACTCGCACTGATCTGGGAGTCTTCAGAGAGAAATAGACTGTTTGCTGTAATGTTGATATCACCACTATTTCCAGTGAGGTTTGAATTCACATCATTTTGAATGCGACTACCGCCGAGAAGTTCGATCGCGCCTGTGGCATTGAGTACGATATCTCCCGCTTGACTCTCGGATGATCCCCCGCCTAAATCAATTCCTGCAATCACTTGGCTTTCGTCTGCAAGTCGAAGATTGTTCGCGGTAATGCCAATATCGCCGCGTTCTTGGAGTGAGACATCGATTTTTGCGGCTTGATTTAGGATGACATCGGCGCGGGGTACACCATCCGGAACGCTGAGACTACCATTAGGATTGAGTCCGATGACTCCGCTTCCAGCGATCGCTGCAATCTCGACTCGTCCTCCAAACGCACTGAGTTGTCCCCCTTCAAGCCTCACATTGCCACCGAGCAAAATCAGATTTTGATTGTTCGGGACGCGCAAACCGCGAAATGACTCAATCGCTGTCGGTTCCTTCGATCGAACGATGATATCTCCGGTTGGAATGCGATTGAACAAGAACGCTGAAGGGTTCACTTGGAGAACATCGGTGACGGCTTCTGGTGCTGTGGCGCTGAAGGTGTTGTCGCCAAATCGAACGGCATTGGCAGTCGTCGCAATGAACGCGCCACCCACTTCTAACGAGGCATTGTTGCCAAACAAAATGCCATTGGGATTGATCAAGAACAGATTCGCATTCGAGGAGAAAAAACCGTCGCCAATGATTTGAAACGTGCCGAGGCGACCCAGAATATTAGAGGGAGTGCTGCCTGTCACTCGTGCGAAAACGTTCTGGACTTGGGGATCGGGAACGAGGAAGTAAGTTCCGCGATCGAGCGCTGCATTGAACTGGGAGAAACTATGAAAGACATTGTTGCCGCGTCTCGCTCCACCCCGGATCACATCGATTGGAGTAAGGACTCCATTGATCGTAATTTGGAGCGGCACCCCGTTAAAGGTCGCATCCTGAAGCAACACGGATCGTTCACTGCCGAGTGTGTCATCGGGTGTCACTTGCGCGATCGCAGGTTGACCCAAGAGTAAAGCCGAAATCACAGATGCGATCGTCCAATGGAGTCGAGCGGGATTCATGGTAGATCCTCCGTAAATCTACGGTATTTCTACCACAAAATTTTTAGGATTGCGATCTCTTACCCATATCCGCGTGAAATTGCCATTGCTCGTCGAACGGCTGCATCTGCATTGATCACGCCTGATCCGGTGAATCGGTCATAGCCCGCCTGACCCACATCGATCGAGGTTTGCGCCAAAATGTCTTTGACCTGACCTGCTGACAAGCTCGGATTCACGCCAAGAACAAGGGATGCCACTCCAGTCGCATTCGGAGTTGCCGCAGAAGTCCCGTTGAACTGAAACTCGAAGTCAAAACCAAGAGTGCCCCACAAATTCGTGCTAGTCGGCGCAATGACCTCAGAGGGAGCCACCAGCGTCAACCCATCGCCATACTGAGAGTAGGGAATTCGAGTTCCAGGAACCGTTCGTTCGCCCCTACTGGTTTCGGTTCCCCAAACGGCTCCGACTGAAATCACATTGTTATAGGTTCGAGCAAGAATGGCAGGAGACGCAATTCCTTCACCCTTCTCGCCACTGTTCCCTGCTGCAATCACAAAGAGAACATCTGGATTTTCGCGTACGACTTGTTCAAAATCTTGATCGAAATTTTGTCCAAACGAGTCAGGTCTACCCAAACTCATATTGATCACCAACCGCTGTCCGTTCTGTCTTGCAAATGAAATCATCGATCGAGCCGCATCCGTTAGCGACAGATCTCCAGCTTCACCTCCCAGCACATCAATATTCAGCACATTAGAATTCCAATTGATTCCACTCATGCCAATTCCATTATTGCTATCTGCTGCAATGATGCCTTGGACTGAAGTTCCATGATTGTTTTGCAGGTCGTCACCCACTTGATTCCAGAACGCATAAGTTCTACTAAGATCCGGGTGAATCGCGCCGTTTTGACCCAGTACTAGCCCCGTGTCTTGAACCCCGATCAAAACGTTGGAGTTCCCGGTGGTAAATCGCCAAGCCGTGTGAACACCCATCATGTGTAGGTTCCATTGCTGGCTGAACAATGGATCATTGGGTGTGACAGAAAGATTCAATACGCCATCTGCAAATTGAATCGCATCAAGTCCTTCAAATAAAATTTGTCGCCCATCACTGAAGTTAATAGCATCAAACACTCGACTGCCAGTGCCGGGATTGTAAACAACTCCAGCTTGATTTGCCCAACTAAAATTCACACTGCTCGAAGCAACGGTGGATAAGTCCAACAGGTCGCGATATCCATTACCAAAGTCAACGTTGCCATTGCCAGAAATGACTGTTCTCGCATCTGAACCAACTCTAAAGAGGTCTGCTCGTAAGCTTCCAGCAATCTGACGAGTGTTAACGCTGAACGTTGTGATTGTATTATCCGCTGTTGTAATTTGACTCGTATCGGGCAGTGTGGAACTGGCTCGATCGAGAAAAGAGGATTTCTGAGTGATTCTTGCTCCAGAAAGTCGCCGATCGCGCCATTCTGAAAAGGCAGATCGGAGCGATCGCAGTCCTGAAGCGCTTCGATAGAGATTAGAATCCTCGAATTCAGAGCGCGTTTGCAAAGGATTGACCGCACGAGCAATGCGATCGACCGACATCAAATCTGAGGAAGTGAGTTTAGGGGTAAGCATTGTCAGTAGAGACATCCGGTGAATGTCCGTATCGTAAAGGCGATGACTGGCTCAATGCTTGCGGTTAAGCGTTGAAAAATTGAGCAAAACCGGACAGGAATTTGGCAGAAAAGTGCAAGCCAAATTTAAAAAAGTGCGATCGTACTAGCCCTAGAAGAATTCGGCAAAAAACCGCGATCGCAAGGTAAGCTGTCAGAGTGTGAAAACTTTACGATTCGATTTGAATCTTTAGCAACACACGACACAAGCAAATTCACAAGCAAATTCTTGGGTGTTAGACCTTGCAACCTATGTCCGAAAATTCCTGGCAAGAAAACGATTCGTTCCATGAGCTTGAAGCGTTGGCAGCATTGGTAACGGAATTACCCGATCCGAAAGATCCGAAAGTGTTTCGTGGATTTGAAGGGCGCAGGAAAAAGGCAGCGATCGTCTTCATGTTGATTTGGGCTTGTACGATCGCGCTTCACTTTGTGACGTGGGGCTATTGGTTGATTCTCGGTTTAACAACCCTGATGAGTTTTCACGCGGCGCGGTTAATTTTGGCACGTCCTTGTGCGTTACCTAAACCGATCGAGGATGATGATCTTTTTCCAACGGTGTCGCTAATGGTGGCGGCGAAGAACGAAGAAGCGGTGGTGGCTCGATTGGTGAAAATGCTGTGTAGTTTGGATTATCCCAGCGATCGCTACGAAGTTTGGGTGATTGATGATAACAGCAGCGATCGCACTCCTGAGATTTTGGATCAGTTGGCAGAACAATATCCGCAACTGAATGTGTTTCATCGTCCCGCAAATGCAGGGGGCGGAAAGTCTGGAGCATTGAATCAAGTCTTGCCGCTGACTTCTGGAGAATTTTTAGCGGTGTTTGATGCGGATGCTCAGGTCGAAAAAGACTTCTTGCGGCGTGTTTTGCCTGTGTTCGATCGAGGTGATGTGGGTGCGATTCAGGTGAGAAAAGCCATTATTCAAGCGGAACCAGAATTTGATTCCAAAGATGCGAATAATTTCTGGATTCAAGGACAAATGGCAGAAATGGCGCTCGATGCGTTTATTCACCAGCAACGAGCCGCGATCGGAGGATTGGGTGAACTACGCGGAAATGGTCAACTTGTCCGCCGAGAAGCCTTGATCGATTGTGGCGGCTGGAACGAAGAAACGATTACCGATGATTTGGATCTGACCTTCCGATTGCACTTGCATCGTTGGGATATCGAAGTCGTGACTGAGCCTGCGGTTTACGAAGAAGGTGTGACGAATGCGATCGCGCTTTGGCATCAACGAAATCGCTGGGCGGAAGGGGGCTATCAACGCTATTTAGACTATTGGCGGTTAATTCTTCGTAATCGGATGGGAACTCGCAAAACGCTGGATTTAGCGATGTTCTGGATGCTTCAGTATGTGATGCCGACTGCTGCGATTCCTGATTTTCTGATGGCGGTATTGAGACATCGGATGATGTTGACCAGTCCGATTTCTGCGATGACGCTATTTCTGTTTTTGTTTAGTGCGATCGGGGGATTGCGACGAGTCAAACGGCTCCAGCGTGCGGATCATCAGAGTGTGATGGAATGGGCGACCACAATGGTACAAGGCTTGCGGGGTGCAGTTTATATGATGCACTGGTTCGCGATCGTGTCTACAGCAACTTTGAGAATGTCGATTCGTCCCAAGCGATTGAAGTGGGTAAAAACCGTTCATCGTGGCGCAGAAGATTAACGGAACTTACGGTTGGTTTTTCCGGTCGATTTCGATTGCTCAGATTAAATCCCATTCATGAAACGATCGATTCTTTTCAGTCTGCTGTTTCTCGGTGTTCCAGCGATTTCAATTGCACAACAACCTAAACCGATTACGGTTCCTGCACCGTTACCGTTGAAATCGACTCCGAAAGCTCCAAGCGCGATCGATGATCAGATTTTGCGCGATCGTCGATCGATGTTAAGTGCGATCGACCATAGCTTAAAGTATCTGGAAACTCCGAAAGCAATCCAAGCTTACGCAAAATATCCAGTCAAAACAGTTACACGCGATCGAGTGATTCGCAGTCTGAAACGCTTTCGACAGTTATTAGCAACAGCGCGATCAGAAGCCGCATTATCAAATGCGATCGCACGAGAATTTGTGTTTTATCAATCGATCGGCAAAGACAATCAAGGAACGGTTGCTTTCACAGGTTATTTTGAGCCAGTTCATACGGCGAGTCGCACGCCAACGGCTGAATATCGCTATCCGCTTTATCGTCTTCCGTCTGGATTTGCTCAGTGGAGTAAGCCGCATCCAACGCGATTAGAGCTAGAAGGATCTGATGGATTACAAAGTAGCAAAGGAAAATTACGCGGCTCAGAATTGGTCTGGATGCGCGATCGCTTAGAAGCCTTTCTGATTCAAGTGCAAGGATCAGCCCGATTAAAGCTCACCGATGGATCAACCATGACGATCGGGGTCGCTGGATTGACCGATCAGCCCTACACCGGAATTGGGCGAGAGTTAGTGAAAGATGGAAAACTAAAGCTCGAAGATTTGAACCTACCGAATGTGTTGAAGCACTTCAAGAACAATCCCCAAGACTTAGATATTTACTTACCTCGCAATCGACGCTTTGTATTTTTCAGAAATACTCTCGGAGCGCCTGCTTTGGGAAGTTTGGGTGTTCCTGTAACTGCCGATCGATCCATTGCAACCGATAAAGCTTTGATGCCTCCGGGCGCTTTAGCATTGATTCAGACGCAACTTCCGATTCTGAATCGCCAGAAGAACTATGAACAACGATCGGTGAGTCGCTTTGTTTTAGATCAAGATACAGGCGGCGCAATTATTGGTACAGGTCGTGTGGATATCTTTACTGGAACGGGAACGCAAGCAGGGAGCGAAGCAGGCTTAATTAATGCGACAGGACAGCTTTATTATCCCCTTCTCAGGAAATCTAGCAGTAGAAGTTTAGATTAGGACATCCTCGGAGTTGCCCCCAAACCCCCAACTCTGCTTGCTCAAGATTCTTGCTCCCCCAAACTTGGGGGCTGGGGGCTTTCGAGAAGTGTCCCACCTAAAATAGGTACAGCTATAGATCTAGTTCGATCGTCTGTGCCAAAATTTCGGAGTCACTCCTAATAGATTCATCATGCAGCCTAATCCAGAATTTCTCACGCCGGAAGAATGTATCGAAGTTGATAAAGCGCTTCTAACTGCAAAAGATAAATTTTCAGCACGAGTCGCAATCTATTCTTTGCGATCGCTGAAACAAATTGCTCAAACTTCAGGACAGTCGATCGATCAATTGCAGCCGACCCAAATCGAAGATTGGATCTACCAGGATGAGAGCTTACAAGGCGGTGTCGATCGAGAGTTCAAAAAGTTCTTTTCTCAGCTTGTGCTAGCTTCGATGAATCCACTTGCTCAGATTGCACAAGCCAATGAAACAAACATTGAATCACTTACGGTTCAGCAAGTAGTGGCGTGGTTTGAGGCAAGAGCGAAAGAAGCAATGCGATCGCAAAGTTAGCTCTACAAAATCTTGGGCGCATTTAGTCCTGTGCTGCAAATATTTGTGCAGCAGTTAATGTAAGCTCTGGGAAAGTTGGGGAGAGAATACGATCGTCTCCTCGAAATGCTTGCATCTCATATTCCCCATCTTCTAGGGAGCAGACGAACAAAGTAGGCTGTTTAGGATTACCCAGAAAACGCCTTCCCCCGATCGCAGCATAATCTACAATCCAGTATTCCTGAATGCCTAATGCTTCATAGTCTGCGAATTTCTTGAAGTAGTCATCTCGCCAATTTGTGCTAACGACTTCAATAATGAGTTTGATTGATGCACCATTTTCGATGACGGATGACTTATTCCAGCGTGGCTCATTCACCGTAGCTTGCTTATCGAGAACAATGCCATCCGGTTCATAAGCTGAATCCCTGTCAGCAGAGCGCACAATACACTCTTTAGGAATGGCATAAGGCACATTGAGCCGACGGATTTCAAAGCTCAGTTCAGCATTCACGAATCCTGCCACATACGAATGAGGTCCTCGTGGTTTTGGCACTTCAACAATCACTCCTTGATGTAGTTCATAGCGCACCTCAGAGTTTTCTGGATACCATTCGATGAATTGATCAAATGTCACCGTTTGCCGTAGTGCCTGGATCATGAGGACTCCCAATGAATGTTGTTTTGCTAAAACACACGATGTTGCAGCGAAGGCATTTGTCGTCGGACTTGTTCTAATCGTCCTGGAACAATTTCTGCGATCGCGACTCCCGGCATTTCTCCCGCATCTGCTAAGATTACACCCCACGGATCAATGATCATGGCGTGACCGTGTGATTGTCTAAGTGAATTGTGCCGTCCAGTTTGAGCAGGTGCAATCACATAGCAAGTATTCTCGATCGCTCTTGCCTGCAATAAAACTTGCCAATGATCTTTCCCGGTATGAGCCGTGAATGCTGCGGGAACAAACAAGACTTCAGCCCCCATCTGAGTCATCTGCCGATAAAGCTCTGGAAATCGCACGTCATAGCAAACCGATAAGCCAATGTTACCCAGTTCTTTAGAAGGGTGAATGGGCGGAACTCTCGTCCCAGCGACTACGGTTGCCGATTCGCGATAAGTATTGCCATCAGGAAGATTCACATCGAACAAGTGAACTTTCTCATAGCGTGCAAGTTCTTGACCATTCGGAGCCACGAGCAGCGCTGTATTGTAGACCTTGCCGTGTTCAACTGGAACCGGATAGCCGCCGCCTAAAATTGTCACTTGAAAGCGTTGTGCCATTGTTTTGAGAAACTTCTCACTCTCAAGTGCGATCGACTCAGCCTGAGCGAGCTTTGCCTCTTCATCTCCCAAGAAAGAAAAGTTTTCTGGCAAACCAACTAATTCTGCCCCACGTCGAACAGCCAAATCGATTAATTCTTCTGCTTGCGTCAGATTCTTTTGTAAATCAGGCAAGCTATTCATTTGCACAGCGGCAGCGAGATAAGACTTCATGGGATCAACTCACGGGTATCACGGGAAAAAGTAATTGTACCGGGGATTTAAAACAGCTTTAGAGTGAGCAACCGAATTCGATCACTCACTTATTACTTTAAATCGCGTTGATCCCGATCGATCTAAGTTCGTTGAGAATCCGATCGCTCCGGAGGATTGTGATGTACGACCAGATGCACCATTGAGTTAATTGTTCCAGCGATTCCGCCGATCAACAGAAACATCATTAACATCGCTAATGCGGAAAAGGGCGAAAGCACAAATACCAGCAGCAACGCCATCACTAAGAGCGATACAACTGCGCGATTCATAATCGATCTCCTGAATCTTGAAAGCTGTTTTCACGTTAGCAATGCGATCGTTGAATTGACCTCTAACGGAAGCAACAGTTCAATTTATCTAAAGACGAAAAGCGTAAGATTCCTTCACAGTTAGGTTATGAACATTCAAGTTATGATCACGCCTATGGGTCGATTTGAGCGATCGTCTCAGTCTGTTAGACCGCTGAATTTCTTGCAATTTCCCCGGCAGTAACTGTTATGAACGATTGGCAAAAGGACTGGTTTGAAATGTTTGACACGATCGCGGATCACATTGAAGGATTTTTGCTCGATGTGGCTCAGGATATGACCGATGCGATGAATGATTTTGTGGAGATCTCGGAAGAGATTTCGGTGCAAATCAATACCACTTTTATCGATGAGGTTGAGCAGTCGATTACTGTGTTAGTGGCTCCGATTCTTGAGGCTTATTTTGGCATTGGCGGCGCGATCGAGGATTTTACTCAACCTGTGACCCAAACGGTTGAGCCGATGTTGAAACAACATCCAGCTTGTGTGGGTTGCCGTCATTTTCACGGGCAGTATTACGGGGATAGTTTGTTAGTGTGTGGGATGCACCCGTATGGCATGGAGGCAGGGGTGGAAACCTGCCCGGATAAGGAGGCGGTGAACTGGGGATTGTTCCAGTCGGATGATTCGGAACATTGGTAATTGGAAGTTATTTGCTGCGTTTAGAGCGGATAAAGCCCCCTAAATCCCCCAAATTTGGGGGATTTAGGGGGCACACCCCAGATAATCTAACTCTAAAGAGTTCAACTCACGGTGAGATACCGGAACTTACTTGCCCTAACAAAAGATCACTACATCCGAGGACGAGGAGCCGAAGCCATCCGAGACACCTGAGCCGTCGAACCGCTCCGATTCACATGACCATTCTGAGCAGGCAAAGCCGCATTCAAAATCTCTAAATTCAGCCGATACCCCACATTCCGCACCGTTTGAATCAAATTCGGCTGACGTGGATCAATTTCAACCTTTTTCCGCAGCGACAAAACATGAGTATCAACCGTCCGAGGATTATCAATTTCATCGGGCCAAGCTCGCTCTAATAACTCCGATCGACTTAACGCCGATCCTCCCGCCTGCGCCAACACATACAGCAAGCTAAATTCCTGCGGAGTCAATTCGATCAATTCTCCTTTAAATCTCACGCGACGATGCACCAGATCAATCTTTAGATCGCCAAAATCGAGATTAATTGGAGGAGCCGCCACTCGTTGCCGTCGCATTAACGCTTCAACTCGTGCCAAAAATTCCTGCATTCCGAACGGCTTCGTCAAATAATCATCCGCGCCCGATCGCAATCCTTCGACAATATCCGACTCTGCTGTTCGGGCGGACAGCATCAAAATCAAACACTGCTGCTGTTGTAACCAGCGACAAAACTCTAGACCGTCCCCAGACGGCATCTCAGCATCAAGAATCACGAGATTCGGCTGCCGCAGCAAAAACACTTCGCGTGCCTGATGCAGATCTGCGGATTGGTGAACTTGGTAGCCCGCCTGCTGGAGATGCCATCCAAGCAGCGATCGCAGGTGCGGATTTCCCTCAACGATTTGTATGTGAATGGCTCCCACGGGGGCTGTTGTCCTCAAAACGCTTGAGATAAGGGTATCAAAGCTTCATCAATGCAATTTGTAACGGGTGCTACTCAGCTAGACTCAGGTTGTACTACGATCCATTACCACATATTCCAATCTGTAGAATTTCGATACAAACCGAGAGACATCGAGCCAAAATGTTAAGCTTAGTAATACTAAAATGAGTCAGATGTCAAACGGCATCCATTCTTCTTGTCGATCGCATTATGCTTCAAGATTCTTTGACGATCCGCTACTACCAACGCCTCTCCGACAACCTTGTCGAACTCTGGAACCGTGGCTATCGCTTTGATGATCTGCGGCTCTATTTAGACGGGTATCTGTCTGCCCTCAGACACGCGAGTGTGTTGGAACCTTATCAAATCAACCGCCTTGAGGAGGAAATAACCCGATACATCTATGACCCGTCGAATTTTGATGCTGTGATGCCGGAACCTGATTATCGATAATGTTGAAGGGGCGCGTGTGTGTGCCCCTTCTTTGTTTATTGACTGTTAGGAGGCGAGCGCGACTTCGACGAGTTGTTGCAGTTCGCCCTTCTGGTACATCTCGATCATGATGTCTGACCCACCAATAAATTCCCCATTGATATACACCTGGGGAATGGTGGGCCAGTTCGAGAAATCTTTAATGCCTTGGCGGATTTCGGAGTCTTCCAGCACGTCTACAGTTTCGTATGGAACACCGAGCGTGTTGAGAATTTGCACGACATTGTTTGAAAATCCGCACATGGGCATGAGTTTGCTGCCCTTCATGAAAACCATGATTTTGTTATTGTCAACCAGGCTTTTGATTCGTGCTTGAGCGTCTGACATAGTGATTTAAGAGGGGGTAAACGTTAGTTTTGGGTTGCCCATTCTTCGGGCGTGAAGGTGTTGAGAGAAAGCGCGTGAATTGCCTCGGATGCCATCGCTTGTTTGACTGCACCGTAAACGAGTTGGTGCTGTTGAACGCGCCGCTTTCCAGCAAATTCAGAAGAGACCACCGTGACTTCAAAATGCTCACCATCCGGGCTAACGACCGCAACTTGAGCATCTGGCAATCCCGCTTTGATCATTGCCTCAACTTGATCCGGGCTTATCATTCGTGTTCCTCGTGATTTAACGATTCGCGACTGTTGCTTCTCTAGTCTAGCGGTTGATGCGAGAGAATTTTATCGCGATCGTCGCCATTGCTGAATCGCTTTTTGTGCTTCGGCATACACATCAGGGCGATCTTTGGGTACGAGTTGGGCAGCCGCGATCGCTTGCTGGAATTGCCGTTGTGCCGCTCGTTGTCGAGCAATGTCAAGAATATTCTTGCTCCATCGATCGATGTCTTGTTGTGCCTGAGCATAAAGCGGATCGCTCGGCGGAATTTCACGGGCGCGGTCGATTGCTTTACTCGCGTCAGAAGCAAGCGTGGGTTTAATCAGCGATCGGGCTTCATTCAAAATTTCAGCAGAAGATTCGGTCGTTGGACTCGGACTTGGAGATGCAACTTTTGTCGGAGCGTTCTGAGTTTGTGCAGTCTGTGTCTGTCCTCCCATAAAGGCTGACCAATTTCGGAACAAGACACCCAGCAATAAGACTAAAAGAATTGCACTGCCACC
>JADEXW010000459.1 GCA_015206935.1 Pseudanabaenaceae cyanobacterium LEGE 13415
TTGCTGTATTCTCGATCGACGAAGGTAACAATTTCAATAATCGCTCTAAACCATCACTCGAAGTCAACACAAGCAATAAAATCATCAACAAAAATGGTGCAACCGTAAATACCTGAGTCGGAACATCAGGAATCGTACTTTGTGCCACACCTGCCAACGATTGCAGAATTCCGAATAGATAACAGCTAATTGCAACTCTCAACGGATTCCAACCGCCGAAAATCACGATTGCTAATGCAATCCATCCGTATCCCGCTGTATGTAACTGGCTCCATCCCGCTTTAAAGTTGAGCGAAAATGCGGCTCCTGCAACTCCCATCATCGCGCCACCGATCAGCGTATAGAGGTAACGCATCAACACTACATTCGTCCCTCTTGCAAATGCGGCATTCGGTTGTTCGCCGATCGCTCTTAACATCAATCCAGCACGAGTGCGATAGAAGTAAATCCATACAAACGCGATCGCGGCATAGCTCAAATAAACCAGCAAATCACTCTGAAAAAATAGCCGTCCAATCAGTGGAATATCTTGCAAGAGTGGAATTCTAAAACTAGGAACCGTTGGACCTGGAATCCGCACAAACGCATTTCCCAGAAACGAAGATAAACTAGCTCCCAAGAGTGCTAATACGAAACCAATCGCAACTTGAGATTGTTTTAGGGTCAATGCCCCAAACGCCACAATTAGCGCAAAGGTAGCGCCAACTAATCCTGCACCCGCAAATCCTAAAACTAGACTGGGAACAGTTCCTGTTGCTTCGAGCGTTTTCGCGATCGCGAATCCCGTCATTGCGCCCATCAAAATCGTGCCTTCTGCGGACAGATTGATCACGCCAGCCCGTTCGGTAATCGTTTCTCCCAAAGTGGCAAATACCAGCGGAGTTGAAGTCGCGATCGCAGTTGCAAAAATTGGAATCAGTTGAGCCAGATCCATAGGTTTATCAATTCTTTTTGCTCACTGTATCAGATCAATTTTTGTTCGTATAGGTAGATAAATTAAGTCCAAACAGGAGAATTCAAAAACGACGATCGCACCCCAAACTCAGATCATTGAAGCAACAAATTGGTATCGAGATGCAACTGGAAATATTGTCTTAATGGCGGGTCAGCCTGCTCACAGATCAATCCCAACTTGTGTTGCACACCGCAGATCCTGTGATCCACTCACCATTCAACCGTGAGATTGATCACATTGAGCGAGAACAACGAAACCGTTTATTTAGAAACAATAAAGATAGAGTGATTAGCCAAAACTTGAAATATTAGAGAGATAAAAACGGGCACTCTTCATAAAACTTCTTGAAGAGCAAACTGCCGTGAGCTTCAACACTTTTGAAACTGCTCGATCGATTAACCTAAGCGCAAATTCTCAGTCTTTTACTGGAACCGTTAATCTAACCGATCCGATTGATTTTTACCGTCTGCAAATCAATGGCAAAAGTAGTGTACAACTCACGCTAACTGGATTGAACGGTAATGCCAATCTTGAATTGATTCAAGATCGAAATCGCAACGGGGTAATCGACCCCAATGAAACAGTACAACAATCGACCAATGCAACCGCGATCGCAGAATTGATTAATACCGTTCTCAATCCTGGTACTTACTTCGTTCGCGTTGCTGCTGCTAATAGTAGTACGAACTATCGTCTCGATGTCTCCGGAGTCAGTACTCCTACTGCTGATATTGTCTGGCGACATGCTCAGGGTGGAAGCAATCTGACCTGGACGATGGAAAGTACCCTTGCGGTTTCCGCCCGATCTTTACCGACAGTTGCCGATCTGAGTTGGCAGATTGTTGGCAGTGCAGATTTCAACCGGGATAGTCAAATTGACTATGTTTGGCGCAACACCCAAAGTGGGGAGAATCTCGTTTGGCTCATGAACGGCGGGAGTCCGAGTGGAATGATCACTTTGCCACGAGTTGCCGATTTCAACTGGCAATTGGTCGCAGTAGCAGATTTTAATCGGGATAGCCAACCCGATCTCCTCTGGCGCAACATTCAAAGTGGGGAGAATCTGGCATGGCAGATGAATGGAGCTACACCCTTCGGAGTCATCTTTCTTCCACAAGTTGCCGATCGAAACTGGCAAATCGTCGGCGCTGGAGATTTCGATCGCAATGGCAGTGCTGATATTGTCTGGCGCAATGCAACTTCAGGAGAAAATTTACTGTGGTTCCTGAATGGCGGTCAAGCCACCTCTTCGGCAGCGCTTCCCAGACTGGTCGATCGCAATTGGCAAGTTGCTGCGGTGGCAGACTTCGATCGAGATGCTCAACCGGATCTGCTCTGGCGCAATGTGATTAGCGGAGAGAATGTGATTTGGTTTACTCAAGGCGCAACCGTCACATCGGGCGTAATGATCAATCCCGTTGCAGATCCTAACTGGCGAATTGTTGCAGCAAACAGTCGAGCGGATGAACCTGCAACGATCGATAGTATTGGCAATGCTCGATCGACTGCTTTCAACATTGGAACTCTCAGCGGCGTTGCGAATTTCTCGGAATTCTTGACCTTATCTGATCCTGAAGATTTCTACCAATTCACGATCAACGAAGCCACTGAATTAACGATCGGACGCTCCAATTCCGCTGTCAATTTCCAGATTTTGGATGCAAATGGCAACGTACTAGAGACGAATAACTCATTAAATGTCTTGGGAGCGGGCACTTATTTCCTTCGCGCTTTCACCAATCCATCGACTACGATCGCCTACACCTTATCGCTTAATGCAATTCCACGACCGATTGTTCAATACGATTTCACCTACTATTTCAACGGTCAAAATACTTCCAGCGACTACTACAGCGGTACGGTTACTGCATTCAATGGAACTTACAGCGTTGGACAGTTCTTTGATTTCACCAGTAGCAACAATGAAACAGGTGCAAATGGTCGCTATATTATCACCGGAAGCCGAACCGGAGGAACACTTTCAGACCTGAACCGCGTCACTGTTCAATCTTATTACGATGCAGAAACTGCCACCTTCTTCACGCCTGCTGCGTTGGGACAAAACACCAGTGGATTGGGAAGCGAAGTGGGTTGGTTACGCGATCGCGTAGATGCTCAATATTTCGGCGCAGACTTTTTTGAAGCAGATTGGCGATCAATTACCTCAGTTCAAGTTCAAACCTCGATCCGTCAAGGAATGCCGACCTCGATCATTTGGAACGATACGATCAGTGAAAATGTCAGAATTGAAGTCTTCAAAGGTGGCGTTTTCCAAACTGCGATCGCAACCAATACAGAGAGTGACGGCGTATTCGAGTGGACACCTACCTCTAATTTTGTCGTGGGTAGCGATTACCAAATCCGTATCAGTAGTGTTCTGAATGCTGATCCACTTGCATTGAGCAATCAATTCTCGATCGTCAGTCCTGGAACGGTTCGCATCACTTCTCCGAATGGCGGCAATCTCTTGCGCCCAGGTTCCGCGCAAACGATTACGTGGACAGATGACTTTAACGAAAACGTTCGGATCGAACTTTGGAAGGGAGGAGCGTTCCATTCTACGATCGCAACTTCAACTGCAAGTGATGGCAGTGAAACTTGGACTGTTCCTCGCACCCTAGCCAACGGTAACGATTATGAGATTCGGATTTTTAGCACACTCAATCCGCTGGTCTCGGATCGCAGTGATGCCATGTTTAGTGTGCAAGCAGATTTGAGGCGGTATGGGTTCACCTACAACTACAATCCCAGCAATGTCTTTCAAGCTGATAGTTATAGCGGGAGTGTGATTGCAGTGGATGGAGCCTACACAGTCGGCACAAGTTTCGATCCAGGCAACCGAGCAACAGAGGCAGGCTTCAACGGAAACTATTTGATTACCAGAGTTGAGGACTATGACGATCGCTTAACGAGTGATTTGGGTCGCGTGTTTGTGACAGACTATCTCGATCGGGATAACGGAGCAGAACGAAGATTTACGACCCGATCACAGCGTTTCGCTCAAGCTGCGGGTTTGAACTATCTTGGAAGCGAAATTGACTTCCTCGACGATGCTCAATCAGAAGAAACCAGATTTGGACAAGATCAGTTTGAGGCAGATCCGGTCTGGTTAACTTTCTCGAATCTGGCGTTTAGTCGCCGCGAAGGAGATGCTGGAACCGTCCAAGTCAGACTAGCATTTGCCCCAACCAGCAATGTTACACTCTCGTTCACGGGCGGCAGTTTCATCACCGTTGATGCAGATACAACGATCGAGAACGGAACACAAAACAGTCTCACCTTTACTGCTAGTGATTGGAATGTTGCTCGCACGATTCGATTCATTGCAGAGCTAGATGGATTGGCTAGCGATCGCAGTTCCAATCCAATTTCCTACGCTTTAAGCGGCAATTTCACAGGGAACGGCGTTTACAATCTGGGTACGATTACCAACACTTACGCCCCAGACAATAACCGCTTCAACATTGACCTAGATTACCGTAATGACTATTCCGGATTCTGGACGGCTGCGCGTCGGGCTATTGCTCAACGGGCTGCAAATGATTGGGCAGCAAGAATCATGAATGAACTAAGTGGCTACGAGCTAACCAATCAATCCTTGCAAATGTTCAATGGTCAGGCGGCGGCAGCATTCAACTTTACAGGCAACCGTTTTATTGATGATTTAGTTGTCTTTGTCGGTGCTTATACAACCAATGA
>JADEXW010000460.1 GCA_015206935.1 Pseudanabaenaceae cyanobacterium LEGE 13415
ATTTCTCAAGCAAAAACCCTGAGCCTTAAACAACCCAGGGCGGACTTCTGACCAAACCTTACCAGAGAGAGGAGAGTAAGTTTTTGATTACTAAGACTGTACAAAATAAATTGCTCTAATCGTCCCTTTCTAAAGAGCAGAATCATGCCCTAACAAAAGTTAGAAAGATCAATAAAATTGCTCATGCTATTGGCACAGAATAAACCAAGAAATGTACGCTAGCGCACCTAAAGTTTTAGACGAAGTAAAAATCATCACCCGTATCAAAACTAAGCTTAAAGATTCTAAATGATTGCGAAAACTTCTCACTCTTTAGATGGACGACTGCCCCTACCGTAAGACGTAGTCTAGGTCTCACTCTTAATTTTAAAAAATTCCTCTAAAGCTCTTCTTCGTGCGGGTAGCAGTTCAAAATGGAATCATTGCAGCAAGTCAATATCTTCATCGTTGATGATGATCCTGATACACGGGATCTTCTCCGATTCATGCTGGAAGAAGAAGGCGCGATCGTAACCGTAGCAACGAATGCAAAAGAGGCATTATCTCTGTTAAAGAAGCAACTGCCAACGATTTTGGTGAGTGATGTTGCGATGCCTGAAATGGATGGATTTCAACTGATTGAGCAAGTTCGGGGATTACCTCACGGCAGTTCGCTTCCTGCGATCGCATTAACCGCTTATGCCCGTGAAGAAGATCGGATGCAGGCACTCGATTCTGGTTTTAATGATTACCTCACAAAGCCTGTTGATCCGCTTGAATTAATGCGTCTAATTCAGCGATACTGCTTATCAAGTTAGTTTAATAACTTCCCTGAATGTTCCCTAATGCCTCGGTTATAGTCTTAGTTATTGATGATCAGTTCAATAATCATAGCAATTTATCTAATCTTGGATTTGAATTTGTAAAAGTAAATTCGAGCGCAGCGGCGGTGGAAACTTGCCGCACTACTACGATCGACATCATTTTATTCTCAGAAATTACGCTTATTGGAGAAATCAAAACTGCCTTGGGCGATTTCCATCCTCCGATGATTGTGATGGCAAAACAAGGCAATGAACCGATCGTTGTCGAAGCCATCAAGCAGGGAGCAGAAAATTATTTAATCACGGATTATATTACTCCTGAACTTCTAGAAATCACGATCCGAAAGGCAATTGAACAATCACAATCTAAGCGCGAACTAACCCAAGCTCGACAAGAATTAGAGACAAGTCAAAAGTTTATTCAACAACTGACCGAAGCGATTCCTGGCATTCTTTATATTTACGATTTGATTGCTGAGAGAAATGTCTTTATCAATCGTCAAATCACTGATGTTCTTGGATATACGCCAGCGCAAGTTCAGGAAATGGGTGCAGATGTTTTACCGAAACTGATTCATCCGGATGATTTCGATCGCGTTCCCCATCATTTGGCACAGTTTGAAACTGCACTGGATCATCAAGTGTTTGACTTTGAATACCGAATGCGAACCGCTGAAGGCACATGGATTTGGTTTCACACACAAGAAGTTGTATTTCGTCGATCGTCTGAAGGTGTGCCGATTCAAATTTTGGGATTGGCTCAAGACTATATGCAGCGCAAGACTTTGGAATTGTCTTTAACACGATCGAATGAACGATTTGAACTGGCTGCTGATGCAATTCAAAGTTTGGTGTATGACCTTGATTTGATCACAGGAAAAGTTGAACGAACACGCGGCTTAATCGATATCATCGGATATGCGCCAGAGGAAGCGGAACCGACAGTGGAATGGTGGCGCGATCGCATTCATCCAGACGACCTTGCCGCGTTCGATCGAGAGGATGTTTTCGCATACTTGGAGCATCACGATCGCTTTGAAGGAGAGTATCGCATTCGGCATCGAGATGGGCATTACGTCTGGGTGCAAGAACGCGGCATTGTTGTAAGAGATGCAAATCGACGACTCATCCGCATGGTGGGAAACACGATCGATATTAGCGATCGTCGATCGGCAGAACAGGCACTACGCGAAAGTGAAGCAAAATTTCGCCGCTTATCAGACTCGAATCTAATTGGGATTTTCTTTGCTGATTTCAGCGGACGTATTTATGAAGCAAACGATGCCTTTCTGAATCTGCTCGGTTACACCCACGACGAATTAAATGCTGGGGCACTCAGTTGGATTGCGCTCACTCCTCCCGGTTATGAAGCTCACACGCTGGAAGTTGAAGCCCAGTTAAGAGCGACTGGAATTGCTCCACCTTCTGAGAAAGAGTACTACCACAAAGACGGTTCTCGCGTTCCGATTCTGATTGGGACTGCGATGATCGAGGGGCGTGAACAGGATGGATATAGTATTTGTTTTGTGTTGAATTTGCGCGATCGTAAACGGGCAGTTCAAGAGCGGGAAAGACTGTTAGCGGAAGCAGAAGCGGCTCGCGCAGAAGCGGAAGCGGCAAATCGCAGTAAAGATGACTTTTTAGCGATCGTATCTCATGAGTTGCGCTCTCCCTTGAATTCGATTTTAGGATGGTCGAAACTGTTGCAAACTCGGACGTTTGAGCCTGAGACAATGAAACGGGCACTGTTGATTATCGAGCGAAATGCTCAAGTCCAAGTGCAATTAATCGAGGATTTACTTGATGTGTCTCGAATGATTCGAGGAACGTTGCGAATTGCATTAACTCAAGTGGATCTCGTTCCGATTCTGGAAACTGCGATCGCGAATGTGCAATTAGTGGCGGAAGCAAAAGGCGTGATTGTGCGATCGCAGATTGAGAAATCGATCGATCCGATCACAGGTGATCCAGCACGATTGCAGCAAGTAATCACAAATCTATTAACGAATGCAGTGAAATTTACTCCAAGTGGTGGCATTGTTGATATTGCATTAAGTGTTGCGGATTCGTCAATGATTGAAATTGTGGTGCGCGATACAGGGAAAGGAATTGATTCAGAATTCTTGCCGCATATCTTCGATCGATTTTCTCAAGCGGATGCCAATTCGAGTCGTTCTAAGGATGGCTTGGGGTTAGGATTGGCAATTTCGCGTCACTTGGTTGAATTGCACAATGGCATGATTTGGGCGGAAAGTGCAGGAATTGATCAAGGCTCAACGTTTATCGTCCGCTTGCCGTTATCCAGTTAAATCGAATGCGATCGACTCCTCTGACTTTGACGATCGTGTTGACGATCGGGATTCTCTCGGTTTCCACTGCTGCGATTCTGATTCGATTGGCGACTAATGTTTCCGGGGCTTCAGGAGTTGGATTTAGTCTGGTAATCGCGGCATCTCGATTATCGATCGCGGCTCTGTTTCTGGTTCCCACTTGGCGTTCGTTTCAACCTGCTTCACCGAATGCGATCAAGTTTGCGATCGGGGCTGGCGTTTCTTTAGCGGTGCATTTTGCAACTTGGATTTCTTCGTTGTCGTATACGTCGATCGCGGCTTCTACAACATTAGTGACCACAAATCCGCTTTGGGTGGCGTTGCTCAGTTGGTTCTGGTTTCGAGAAAAGCCAACTCGCGCAACCTTTTTAGGCATCGGAATTGCAATGCTCGGTGGAATTCTAATTGGGTTCGATAATGCAAGCCAAGATGGAGCAAATCCGTTGTTAGGAAATGGATTAGCGATCGTCGGTGCTTGGGCAGCAAGTTTGTATTTATTACTGGGAAGAGAAGCACAAAGACAAGGCTTAACTGTCGGAAGTTATGTCACGGTTGCATATACGACGGCTGCGATTACGCTCTTTCCTTTACCGTTCCTATTTAGTTCATCTTATGTTGGTTATCCGATTCTCACTTATGTTTACATTGCATTGATGGCGATATTTCCACAATTGATCGGACACACCAGTTTTAATTGGGCGATGCGATATTTACCGCCAACGATCGTGACGCTGATTATTCTTTTAGAGCCAGTGGGATCGACCATTTTTGCGATCGCATTTTTCCAAGAAATCCCCGGAAGCCAGATTTTGGTAGGCGCTCTGGTTTTATTGATTGGAGTTGCGATCGCAATTTTAGGAAATTCTGCAAAAGTGTCCTGATCTACGGGAATTTTAAGGAAGTAGGTATTGGTAGATGCACCCTGATTAATTACCCCTGGCTTCGGTCGGGGGTTTTTTGTAAGGATTCAATCGCGGCTTCAAGTGCGATCGCGATATGCGTCCAATGCGTTCCTCCTTGGCAGAAGACCACATAGGGTTCTCTCAAGGGAGCATCCGCCGAAAATTCCGAAGTGCTGCCATCGATAAAGGTTCCACCCGCCATCACCAATTCGCTTTCATATCCCGGCATTCCAGACGGAACCGGATCGAGATAAGACCCGATCGGAGAATTCTGCTGAATCGATCGACAAAACGCAATAATCTTCTCTGCTGAACCGAGTTTAATCGCCTGAATCACATCACGTCTAGGTGCAAATGGAGCAGGATTCACTGGATAGCCTAATTTGTCGAACACATAAGCGGTTAAATGATTCCCTTTCATCGCTTCCCCGACCATTTGCGGCGCGAGAAACAATCCTTGAAACAGCAATCGATTTTGATCAAACGTTGCCCCTCCAGAGCTACCAATTCCTGGAGCCGTCAACCGACAAGCCGCCATTTCGACTAAATCGGCTCGACCTGCAACGTATCCGCCTGTAGTCACGATCGTACCGCCCAAATTCTTAATCAAAG
>JADEXW010000461.1 GCA_015206935.1 Pseudanabaenaceae cyanobacterium LEGE 13415
GGATAGCAATCCTAAAAGCCTGGATGTCTGCGTAGCTCAACCTGACAACTTGGAACTGCTCGAAACCATCGTTGTTCTAGCATTTCCAGGCTATGAACTACGGCAGTACTGGATGCCGGAAGACGGCTGTGCTTTCTAGGAGGGTAGATGTGGGTTTACTTGCTCCATTTCCACACGCCCATCTGCCCCTCGCGAACAACCCAACACTACTTGGGCTGGGCATTAGACATCGACGATCGCATCCGAGAGCATCGCAAAGGACGTGGTTCAAGATTGTGCCAAGTTGCTGTAGAGCGAGGCATCACATTCACAGTTGCTGAACTCTGGCACGGAGATCGCCAGCTTGAACGACGATTGAAATCCCTCAAAAACGCTCGAAAGCTTTGCCCAATTTGCAACCCAGCAGGAGCAATGGCTTTCGCCATGCAACCGACGAAATTATTAGACAAAATCAACAATGATGACAGCAACGCAAGAACAACAAGAACTTATTACCTTCCTAGCGCAATTTACAGGAACGATCAACTACTATCGCAGTAACCGATTCATCAAGCAATTCTTTCACACCGATGGCGTTCAGGCTCTTGCGGAGAAAGCTCAAGCATTCTGGCTGATCGACGCAATTTGTAGTCACCAATCGAAAGCTTTGAGCCATCAGAAAGACGGACATTTACTCCGCGAGTTTCAACTCTGGAAGCTGATTGTCCAGCCTGATCGAACTGCTCGACTGGAGTGCTACACCGATAGCGATGTGGAGAAGACTTCGATTCGCCAGAACATTCCCTTCACTGATTTTCCGTTAAGCGAGATCACGCTTTACGTGGAATGTGGTGAAGACTCAGAATCGGGGCGCTACTACTGTTTGCTACTCCCTTCTGAACACTAAATCCACAGTGATCGTCTCTTGTTCAAGGCGATCACTATTTTTGCTGAACAGATGGCGATTTCTCGCCGAGAGGAGGACGTTATTCCAGCAATTCAGAATGGCTTCAAAGCAATGACTGCTTACGTTTTATTGACCAATCATTTTGTTCCATTGTTCATCGAGCATTGGGAGATGCTCACCGATCCCTCTCTTCTAGAAAGCATTAGAAAATTTCTCCCACTCTCCTAAATCAAGCGGGTGTTGCGACACACCCGCCTCTTTCCGCAAACTAACTCAGTTAAAAGATATCATGACATACACATTACAATTCGATTGCTGGACTGTTCAGCAAGCCCAACTGCTACAGCAAGCCCTCACTGAAATTGGGGTTGCCCCTAATCTTAAGTACGATCGGGATCGCTCTGAAACTCATCCTAACGTTCATCTCTGGCTGGATCTGGATAAGCTCGAACAGCTTCCAGCCCTGCAAGAGATCGGAATCAAACACGCGATCCAAACGATGATTGGTAGCTATCAGCGTCGTCAGCCTGTCTTCATGACCTTGAAAAATGAAGCTGACGTAATCGAGGAAGGCTGGCTACAAGCTGATCCAAACGCTCAATTTCTGCATATCAGCATCGGAACCCGCGACGGTGAACATGAATATCTCGACGCCTGCGTTGCAATCTGTCCAGCCGGAATTCAACCGGAAGATGTCGCTCACGGTATCGCCTACTCCTGGAGAGACGACCGCGACGATTACCCCTACGATCGCGATCACTATTGGTTTGAAGGCTGCTCGATCGCGGTCAGCGTTGAGGACATCGAAGTTATTCCAGAAGCCGATTATGAGGTTTTAACGCGATATGTAAGTGACCTGACACCTACAGACATTGCGATTCAACGAGCGATCGCCTATCGTAAGGGCGAACCTACTTTGCCAGAATTATCTGACCTGGGATTCGAGCAAGAACTGGAAGACGGCATTCTAACCATTAGGAGAACGTCCAGTTCATCTGCAAATCTCAAAGAGGTTGCGATCGCATTAGAACTACTCGACGAAGACGAAATGCTTGATGTGCAATCAGCTCTTTCCAAACTTCGCCAGCGAGTTGAGGACAGACACGCACAAGACGACGCGGAAAAGGTTTTGCTCAATGCGGTAGAGCGGATTGCTGCTTTTCCAGAAATCACTCAAGTTGACTTCAGATAGTACGGACAATCAAATTTTAGGGTTAGCTGAGAAGCTAAAACCCTATTTTTTCTTGTACAGCCTTCAGCTTTCTCAAAGGCAGCACTCACCGTTCGCGAATACAATTCACCAGCCGCAAGAGACAGATGATCCATCTACTCAGTTTTGCCGATTCTGAGTTTACGAACGATGTCGATAGACATCTGTTTAGACTACGACTTGTTGATTCTGTGGTTCCAGTTCTACGATGTTCACAGGTTCATAGAAGAGAACAAGGACGGCATCATAAGAACCGCTACCTTCTGGGCGGTAAACTTCATGTCGATACAGCTTCCATCGATCGCACTTTCGGGCGGGTGCTTCGTCTTCATAGCTTGCGTACCACAGCCCCTCGTAGTCGCCTTCACACAGTCCTTCACCCAAAACAGAAAAAGCTCTGTATCGGTCTCTCAGAAAGGACTCAATTGAATCATAGTTGCCTGCGTAGGACTGCCCTAGATCCACAACCCATCCTTGAACATCCGTTTTATGGCAACAAATAAAGTTCATTATGTTTACCCCTTGATGTAGCATTTTCCTCGTCTCCATTCGTAAGGTCTGCCAGCAGCTAACCAACGACAATGTTGCTCATCTCTAGCGCGGTATATGCCCCATAGTTCGTGATCTTCTGGCTCCTCAATTACGTCGTAGTACATCTTGCCAGTACTCTGGCTCTGCCAAACGAGATAACCAACCGTGCCAATAAAAACAATACCAACAGCAATACACCCGACTCCCGTTGCACAAGCAGCAGGGGCAACTAGCGCGGGGTGTGATCGTGCTTCGGTTGGCTTCAAGGTGATGAGAACTGCTGGAAGGAGCGCAAGCGCAATCCTTCGTCTAAATTCCCGTACCATGAATTTGCTCCATAGTCAATCTTGACGAGTTCTTTCATAAATATTTTCCTCGCAGTGTGAGTTAAAAGGCTAAAACGCTATTTGCAGGTGTTTCTCGGAAGTACGCTTGATTCCGAATCAGTCAATTGGAAATGTCTCAGCATTACACCGGACTTCCACTTGGAATAATATTATTTTACTCAGATTTGAGTTATTTTCGAGTCAAATATAACCCAGAATTAGATATCTTACTTGCCGAGTCTCTTTCTCTAGCCCTGATCAGCACAACAAGGAGTATCGTAATTGAAGGAAATTCGAGTCAGAACAAAAGCGGAAGCAATGCCGAAGAAGAGCGATCGACTTCAAATACCGCCCCTTGGAGAGTGGTATCAGGATCTCCTGAGAATTGATGCGGTGATTAACGATCGCAGCGAACCGTCTCAGGCAAGTGCGCTTCTTTGTGCCAAGCTTCAAGAGCGAGAAGCAAGGATTCGTGAGCGGGTGCAGTACCTCGCCAATAAGCGAGGCATTCCTTTTGATGAAATGTGGGATTCTATTCTGACTGGCACCTATGCCAAGCTGACTCCTGATGAATACGCAGCCTTGAAAGAGGAGGGAACGTCATAACTATGTCGTTTCTAAGGACAAGACATGATGCCTGCACGAGGGATGGCTGCAATTGCAGTTAAGCTATATTTGTAGTGAACTGGCGATCGCACTCTAGTCCAAACTTTTCAACCTGGCTCGATCGCAGACTCGATTGCAGCGACTGCGGAATCCAACTCCTGTTCCAACTCTTCGATCGACGGCAGAGTTGATTTGAATTGCTCTGGCACTTGATGAGTGGATACCCCAATTGGAGTGCTAACATTGCGGAGCGCATATTCCACAGTAGTTTTAGACTTCGAGCGGCAGAGAATCAGTCCGATCGTAGGTTGATCGTCAGGATGCCGCATCAGATCATCTACCGCTGCCACGTAGAAATTCATCTGCCCTGAATACGCAGGTTCAAACTCGCCCATTTTTAGCTCAATCACAATGTAGCAGCGAAGTTTGACGTGATAGAACAAAAGATCCAATTTATACTCTTTGCCATCAACCACGATCGGAAACTGATTACCCATGAAGGCGAAGCCAACCCCAAGCTCTATGAGGAATTCGCGAATATGGGTGACAAGCGCTTGCTCTAATTCACGCTCCAAAGCGCCTTCACGTAATGTTACGAAATCTAAAGCATATGGGTCTTTAATTAAGGACTGTGCCAAATCAGACTGAGATGGCGGTAGGGTTCGAGCAAAATTGGTGATGGCACTGCCCTGGCGTTGGTAGAGTTGTCCTTCAATGTGATGAACGAGAACATTCCGACTCCAACCATGCTCAATCGTCTTTTGAACGTACCAAAGGCGCTCCTCTCGGTCTTTTACCTTCTCGACCAAAGTGATGTTGTGATACCAGGTAATTTGTCCAAGTGCCTCTTGGACAATTGCCTCGTCAGGATAGGCAGCGGCGAAAGCCCTCATATACATGAGATTAGAGCGAGATAGCCCCTTCATCTGGGGGAAATCTCGTTTCAGATCGCTCGTATTGCCCGACAATAGTATTGGCACAACCGACAATTGCATTGCCCATTCCAAACTTTCAAAGTGAGAGATCAGCTTCTCATTTGCAAACCGGATCAGATCGAAGCAATCAATACAACAAATCTGATC
>JADEXW010000462.1 GCA_015206935.1 Pseudanabaenaceae cyanobacterium LEGE 13415
ATATGGAACAGATAGATATGAAACGTTGCTGCACCAATGATTTGCAGTGGAGACTTCAGAATCTGAGGAATCGAAACCATTGGCAGCCAGAGCAATAATGTTCCACCCACTAACATCCAAATTGCATAGGTATGATTCAAAGCCACGAGAATAGGCACGATCGCCCAAAGTATTGTTGTGGTTGCGACTTTCTGCTGATTGGTTTTAGCAAACTGAATCGTCCAGCCTAATGCAAAGATCCAGAACAACATATGCGGAACACGATCGTACAAATAAGTTGTATTCCAAATCGAAGAAATACCCACTTTTGCGATCACACCGAACATCAATGTAGTAATACCAAATTCCCAGGGTGAGATTGCAGCAAATTTGCGAACAGGCTTCACGACAAACAAAACTGAAAATCCAATAATGACTTGAACTAACAGATTGATGAACCAAATGGGAAAGATCGAAGTCACTTCTGGATCAACGAAGTTACTGACCAGCAACAGCACACCTGGATTGAATTCACGTTTCCAGAGTTGATAGGCGATCGAGATAATCAAGTACGGTGTAACCAGATTCTTCAACAATGAGAAGATCGGCTGAATCACTCGACCTTTGAACAATGCTTCAGATTGGAATCGAGCTAGATTTGCGCCTGCAATCATCAGTAAGAGAAATGCACCTCCCGCAAAGTCCATTAAATAAGCATGATCCGCAACCACGACTGTAATTGCTAGCGCTCTCAAAATGATGTTGGTTTCAATTGGACTAAAGCGATCGTGCTTCGGAGAGAGTTGCTCTAATTGCGCGATCGACAATCGTTCCCATCCTGGCGGTAGATAGCCCAAATGTCGCTCAAATTCCATTGCTAGCTGAACATAGGAAAGTGAGTCGCCGCCGAGTGTAATAAAGGTATCTTCTGGGTGAACTTGCCGCAGATTTAGCACTCGGCAGAATGTAGCAGCGATACTTTTCCTATCTGTTGCAGCTTCAGTCGGTTGCTCTGGATTTTGCTGGGTGTACCATTCTGCAAGCTGACGACGTTGAATCTTACCTGTCGCAGTTTTGGGAAGTTGGTCTACTTCAACCACTGCGATCGAGTTTCCTGCATTGACTCCAAAGGCTTGAGTCGCTTGGGAGACGGCTTCTCGAAGTTCAGATTTGTCGATCGATACATCCGGAGTGACTGCCACTAAGAAGCCATCGCCTCGTAGTGGATCGGGTTTACGACAAATTGCAATTCCGGAGTGATAACCAATTTGACTAAATAGCTTTGTTTCTAGTGCTTCAGGCTGAATTTTCAAACCACCACAATTGATCACGTCATCGGCTCTACCTTTGTAGTAGAGCTTTCCATGTTCCAAGCTGCCTAAGTCTTTTGTAATCAGCCAACCGTTTTCATCTTGAATTGGAACTTCTTCACCCTCAATCAAATAAGCTCGTGCAACATGATTTCCGCGAATTGCAATCTGTCCGCTTTCAGTCAGTTTCACTTCAACCTGACCGATCGCAGATCCGACTGATTCTAGTGCATCACCTTCTGTGTGATGAATTTCAAGCAATGTCGATCGAGAAGCTTCCGTTAATCCATAGTGCTGAACAATCCGAGCTTCAGGAAACAACGCTTTGAGTGCTTCTTTTTCCTGTCGGCTCATGTACTGGCTGCCAATTTCAATCCATCGAACCTGCTGTCCTGCATTCCCGATTAAATCTGTGTTTGACAGTAAGACTCGCCACAAACTTGGAACTGCTGAAATTGCATTAATCTCTCCTTTTCTCAGCATTGCGCCAATTTCAGCCGGATTAAAGCCCGATTCAGGAATAAAAAATCGACCGCCTGCGGATGCGATCGCACGACATCGCCCAAATCCAAACGAGTGATAAACCGGAACGCCAATATATTCGCTGATCGTGTCATCGACTTGCATGAGGCGATTCAGTCGCGTGACCACATCGGATAAATTCTGATGACTCAGGAGAACGCCTTTGGGTTTGCCTTCGGTTCCAGACGTGAAAGATACGATCGCAGTTTCAGAACTGTTAGATCCTTGGAATATTCGAGTCATCCATGCACCCCCCGATTGAGGTGTGAGAACGCGATCGACCTGGGCGGCAGAAATGCGATCGTGGTCTTCTCCATGTTTCAAGGGCACTGCAATTTCACCTGCCTCCAAACAGTTGAACATCGCTTCTACGTATCCAGTGGAATTCACCGAGACGATACCCAAATGCGTTTTGGACTTTCTACGAACTCCTTCTGCGGTCATGTCCGAGTCTCCAGCCAGTTCTTGCGGATTTAGCCTAGCTGATTATGGAGTTTTGACAAAGCAATTGGGCGAACTCTTTGTCATATCAAAATATTTGTGATGATTTTGACTACGTAATTCCTTCAGAGTAAAATCACTGCTCTACCCCAAATAAAATCCCTTCATAGAGTTCAGTTAATTTCAGTTCAGCATCGATCGTGCCGAACTTTAAAGAATCGTCGATCGATTCATAAGTCCGATAAATCCAGAAGCCTCCATCAGATTTGGTATACTGCTGAACTTCGACCAAGTACTGATTGATCAAAATATATTCTTGGAATTCTGGAATCGATCGATAGTATCTAAACTTATCTGTCATGTCGTAATCCTGAGTTGATTTTGATAGCACTTCGATAATCAACTTCGGATTTACAACAGTATCAGTTCTATTCTGATAAAGAACGGGTTCGCCCTCAATCACCATCACATAAGGATAAACAAACCTCTGATACTGCGACAGCCACAATCGAACATCACTGGAGAAGAGACGAAATCCCTGGCGGCGTAACTGGGTTTTCAAAGCCCAAAAGTTTGTAATGATTTCATTATGATTCAACGATCCGCCCGTCATTGGGACAATTTCTCCATCATGGTATTCATGCTTAAACTCAGCTTGTTCTTCAAGAGCCAAGTACTCTTCGGGCGTGTAGCGCTTTGGAAATTCAGTAGCTTGCATCACGGTGTCCGATCATTGACTTTCTATAGAATAACAAGCGAGATGGAATTACTCACACCTCGCCCGTTTGGAATCCCGATTTGTCCAATCTAAGCACTAAAGTATTTCGCAGTCGGGTGATACACCACAAATGCAGTGGTCGATTGTTCCGGATAAAGCTGTTCACTTTCATCCATCGACATCCCAATCCGCTCAGTATCAAGTAGTTCTAACTGTTTGAACTGATCCGTGACATTCGGACAAGCGGGATAGCCGAAACTATAGCGCGAACCTTGATAGCGTTGAGCTAACATATCACGAATGTTATCGGGTTCAAGATCGCCGTAACCTAATTCCCGACGAATGCGAGCATGTGACCATTCTGCAAGTGCTTCCGCCATCTGTACCGCCATGCCGTGGAAGTAGAGATATTCGGTATAGTTGTTCGCTTTGAATAGCTCTTGAGCAACTTCGGTTGCAATGTGTCCCATTGTTACCGCTTGCATTGGGAGAACATCGAACTGATTCTCGGAAATGGGACGGAAGAAGTCGGCAATGCACAAACGGCGGAGTGACTTCTGGCGCGGAAATGTCCAAGTCACAAGCGGGGTAGCAGTCTCAGGTGTTAAACCTTGCTCAATCACACTGGAATCGTAAACATGCACAGAGTTACCTTCAGCGGTACATGGGAAGTAACCGTAGATTAGCTGAGGATGCAGTAGATTTTCGGCGCGAATGCGGTCTTTCCAGCGATCGAGAACCGGATAAACTTTCTCTGCCAAAAACGCATCGTATTGTTCCTTCGTTTGATCCTTCGGTTTGCGGAATTGCCACTGTCCAACGATCAGAGCTTGCAGATCCAAGTACCAGAACAGTTCATCCACAGAAAGATCTTCTGGATTGAGAACTTTCGTACCCCAGAATGGTGGTACTGGGCGTGGAATGTCGATCGATACCGCTTCCGATCGCACTAAATCGATCACTTCCGGTTCATCAGATTTCTTCTCTGGTTCGCCGTTGAGTTCACGTTCAGCATCTTCGATCGCTTTGCGTCCCTTTTGATTGAACTGAGCAAATTCACCTTGGAAGCCTTCAGTGTCGTTCCATTGCCCATCTTTCTTAGCAGGCATCAATCGATCCATAAAGGTCAAATCTGCGAACGCATCCCGACCGTAGATCACTTGACCGTTGTAAACGTTCTGGCAGTCTTCATAGACGAATTTCGGAGTGAGTGCTGCACCTCCTAGAATCACCGGAACACTAATTCCTTTCTCGTTGAAGACTTCCAGATTCTCCTTCATGAATGCAGTAGATTTCACGAGCAATCCGCTCATTGCAATGCAATCTGGTTTGTGCTGATTGTAGGCATCTACGATCGCATCCACAGGCTGTTTAATGCCAAGGTTAATCACTTTGTAACCATTGTTAGTCAAGATGATATCAACAAGGTTTTTACCAATATCATGAACATCACCTTTCACAGTTGCGATCAAGAACTTACCTTTGCCGCTATCATCGCTCTCGGTTTTTTCCATGAATGGTTCGAGAAACGCAACCGCAGATTTCATTGTTTCCGCAGACTGCAACACGAACGGTAATTGCATTTGACCAGAGCCGAACAATTCACCAACGACTTTCATACCATCCAGCAAGAAAGTATTAATGATATGCAGTGGTGCATAG
>JADEXW010000463.1 GCA_015206935.1 Pseudanabaenaceae cyanobacterium LEGE 13415
ATCCAGTGGTATCCCGGTCACATTGCCAAAGCCGAAAGAGCGCTCCTTGAACAACTCAAGCGCGTCGATGTTGTGCTGGAAGTTCGAGATGCCAGAATTCCACTCTCGACTCATCATCCGCAGGTCGATCAATGGATCGGGGAAAAGGGTCGGATTTTAGTGATGAATCGGGTGGATATGATTCCGCCGAAAGCAAAAGAGCAATGGACACAGTGGTTTCAGGAACGGGGAGAAGAGCCACTGTTTACCGATGCTCAACATGGAAAAGGCATTGAAGCGATCGCCAAAGCCACCCAAGCCGCAGGAGCCAAAATGAATCAGCGGAGAATCGATCGAGGAATGCTCACTCGTCCGGTTCGAGCCGTTGTGATTGGATTTCCAAACGTTGGCAAATCTGCATTGATCAATCGTTTACTTAAACGGCGCGTGGTTGAAAGTGCCCGACGTGCAGGAGTCACACGCCAACTGAGATGGGTGAGAATTTCGGATCAGATTGAATTGCTCGATGCCCCTGGAGTGTTACCGAACAAACTCACAAATCAAGATGCGGCAATTAAATTAGCCATTTGTGATGATATCGGGGAAGCGGCTTACGACAACCAACGAGTTGCAGCATCGCTCATTGATTTATTGCGATCGTCATCCGGAGCATTGAAATCGAGATACGGACTCGCGCTCGACGATCTCACTGGAGAAAGCTATCTCAAAACTTTGGCAGAACTCAATTACAAAGGGGATGCCGAACGCACCGCAAGACAAATTTTGACCGATTTTCGCAAAGGAAACTTAGGCGCGATCGCACTCGAACTGCCGCCGAATGAAGTTAATAACGATACATAGCTTTGGATAGCAAAATTGGAACCTCCTGAAAAAGTGTTAAATCAGTCAATCTTTCCGGAGCAATGTGATCGCAATTGAAACCAGTATTAAGATCGCTGAATCGATTGCTCAACTGCGGGAACCTTTCAATTTCAAATTCGTCAGTTTGCGCGAAGTCTAGTTCTACACTGGGCTACAGACGATCGTACAAATTTAAAACTTGTTTACAGTGATACCGTTTTCTGTCGATGAATTCCTTTAAGATTTCATCGATTGATTTGAGTCTGGCTCTGCAAGTCATCGCTCGAACAAGCAATTTCTCCAAATTGCATTAGGTCTACTTGTCCGTTCCCATATTGATTTGTTCCTTTGTGGCTGATGGGGTGTTGGTTATGGCAAGAATACGCGAAGTCGTTCAACAAGCGCTCACAACCGGATTACTCTCGATCGAAGCTGAAAATCAACTGCGATCGCTGCTCGCCTCGAAATACGATCGTGAAGATCTCCATGCGTTCATGACACTGCAATCTGCGGCAATGGCAGGCTCTGTCAAACAGGAATCTCGTTTATGTCGGGGCTAACCAGGCTTGAAAAATCAGTCAAATGGTTCAGTTCTATGGCAATCTGAAAGACAGAAACTCCTATTTATTGGATTCTGTCTTTTTTGCTATCGAGCTAATACCCCTTGTTATGCAAACTTTGTCAACCCCGATCGCATCGGCTACTCCTGTTCAGTATTCCACTGACACGACTATTCATCGTCGCAAAACTCGTTCTGTTCCTGTCGGTAGCATCTCGATCGGAAGTGATCATCCCGTCGCCGTTCAATCGATGATCAACGAAGATACGCTCGATATTGAAGGTTCAGTCGCAGCGATTCGTCGCTTGCATGAAATTGGTTGTGAAATTGTGCGCGTGACAGTGCCAAGTCTGGCGCACGCGAAAGCGATGGAAGAAATTCGCGATCGACTTTACAAGACTTACCAGCCCGTTCCACTGGTTGCGGATGTTCACCACAACGGGATGAAAATCGCGCTCGAAGTGGCGAAATACGTCGATAACGTGCGAATCAATCCAGGCTTATACGTTTTTGAAAAAGCGAAAACAACTGACTATACCCAATCAGAATTTGATGCGATCGGTGAAAAGATCCGCGAAACGCTCGAACCGTTGGTCATTTCTCTACGTGACCAAAACAAATCGATGCGAATTGGGGTGAATCATGGATCGCTTGCAGAACGAATGCTGTTCACCTATGGCGACACTCCGGAGGGCATGGTCGAATCGGCACTCGAATTTATTCGGATCTGTGAATCGCTGAATTTCTACAATATTGAACTCTCCTTAAAAGCCTCAAAAGTTCCGGTCATGCTTGCCGCGAATCGCCTCATGGTGAAGCGCATGAACGAGCTAGGAATGGCTTATCCGCTGCATTTGGGTGTGACTGAAGCAGGAGATGGCGAATACGGGCGAATCAAGTCTACGGCTGGAATTGGAACGCTATTAGCTGAGGGAATTGGCGATACGATTCGCGTTTCTCTCACCGAAGCTCCAGAGAAAGAAATCCCCGTGTGCTATGGCATTTTGCAAGCCTTGGGATTACGTCGCACAATGGTTGAATACGTGGCTTGTCCGTCTTGTGGTCGCACTCTGTTCAATCTCGAAGAAGTGTTGCAAAAAGTCCGGGAAGCGACGAACCATTTAACAGGCTTAAATATCGCAGTCATGGGCTGTATTGTGAATGGCCCTGGCGAAATGGCGGATGCGGATTACGGCTATGTTGGCAAGCAAGCAGGATTCATTTCTCTGTATCGAGGACGGGAAGAGATTAAGAAAGTCCCGGAAGATCAAGGCGTGATCGAATTGATTAACCTGATCAAATCGGATGGGAAATGGGTTGAGCCGCAGTAAATCGCTAGAAGTAGCGGCTGAGTGAATGAAAGCCGAAAGGATAGAAGTCAGAGTCGATCGACAAAGTAGTTCGCTACGTTCTAATAGGTTTGTGCCCCTCATATAGCTTTGAGCAAGAAAAATTTAGAGAACGACTTGGAGTTTTCTATCTTCAAAGTCCCCCAAACTTGGGGGATTTAGGGGGCTTTAGCCGCTCCCAGCGCAGCAAACGTTTATGATTTCGACTCCTGATCGCGCCTCCACCACCCCTAGAAACAAATCTTTACCCGATTTTGGCTGCATCTACAAAACTTCATTCAGAAAACTGGACAATTATTACGGATTGCCTCCAAATGCCTGTGTTAAATTGGGCATAACCTTTTGTCACTTTTCTAGAATTTAAGCAGGTATAGCCATGACAAAACGAGCGCTTGTTCTAGGTGCGACGGCTGCCGCCGTGACCGCAGTAACCATCACCGGAGCCGGAATTCATCTGAATAAAGGGCAAGCGTTCTTCCGGGACAGCCCCAAAGAGCTAGTCGATGAAGTATGGCAAGTGATCGATCGTAATTACGTCGATGCCACCTTCAACCAAGTCGATTGGAAAGCAATTCGCGCTCAGTATCTCAACCGGAACTATCGCGACAAGCAAGAAGCCTACAAGTCGATTCGGGAAATGCTAAAGCGTCTGGGCGATCCCTACACGCGCTTTATGGACCCAGATGAGTTCCGCAATATGCAAATTGACACCTCTGGCGAATTGACCGGGGTGGGCATTCAACTCGCGGCAGATGAGAAAACGAAGAAATTAACAGTCATTTCCCCGATCGACGGAAGTCCCGCATCTTCGGCTGGGATTGTTGCCAAAGACATCATTACTCAAATTGATGGCAGAAGCACCGAAGGCATGGATGTGAACAAGGCTGTAACGCTAATTCGCGGCCCTGTGAATACGCAAGTTCGTCTCACCGTTCAGCGCGGCAGTCAACAGCTAGAATTCAACCTCAGACGTGCCAAGATTGAGATTCATCCGGTTCGTGCGAGTGTCCAGCAATCTCCCCAAGGCAAGATTGGTTACATTCGACTCGTTCAATTCAGCGCGAATGCGGCTCCAGAAATGCGGGAAGCCATTCAGAAAATGGAGCGTGAGAACGTCACCGGATACGTTCTGGATTTACGATCGAATCCCGGCGGATTACTCTACGCCAGTGTTGACATCGCTCGCATGTGGATTCCCAAAGGCGGCATCGTTTCAACCGTCGATCGACAAGGCGTTTCCGACAAAGAAGAAGCGAATAATCGTGCGCTCACGGATAAACCGCTGGTCGTTCTTGTCGATGGTGGATCAGCTAGTGCCAGCGAAATTCTCTCTGGAGCTATTCAAGACAACAAACGCGGTACGGTCGTGGGAACGAGAACCTTCGGAAAAGGCTTAGTTCAATCCGTTCGCAGTCTCGGAGATGGCTCTGGAATGGCAGTGACGATCGCCAAATATCTCACGCCCAGCGGACGGGACATTAACAAACATGGAATCGATCCGGATGTGGTCGTGGAATTGACCGAACAACAGCGGAAACTTCTTCAGCAAGACCGCGACAAAGTTGGCACAAACAGCGACCCGCAATTTGTCCGCGCCATGCAGGTCTTAGGTCAAGTGATTACCTCTAAACAAGGCAACCGCGCTAAGAATTAACTCGGCTGACACTTGCCCGATCGAATCAATCCCACGCGACGTGCGATCGCTTCTCCCTCTGAGGTAAATGGACCCCAATGTTCCACCGTCTCAGAGGGATTTGTCGTTTGAATTTTTTCTAACTCATCCTCGGTCAGAATTTGACATTGGGCATTTGGACGTTTCACCACATACCACCGCTCAGACCCACTCATATCGCCCACCATCCCTGCTTGATACTCACCCGTGA
>JADEXW010000073.1 GCA_015206935.1 Pseudanabaenaceae cyanobacterium LEGE 13415
GATTTAGCAGGAACCGAATCGATCGCCGTTTCAGAGCCGAACTGGAGCTTTGCAAAAACTCCCGTCGCCCAAACGTCTCCCCCACCCACGACGACTCCCTCTAGTCCGCTTCCAATCCCGATTCCGACTCCAACACCCACTCCAACCCCAACGCCCACTCCCGTTCCCAACAATATTCCCACTCAGCGGCTCAATGCTGAGGGCATTATCGAACTCAAAGCCGATCGACAAGAATTTGATCAGTTCCGCCAAGTCTTCACGGCTGAAGGTCGCGTTACACTACGGTTTCGAGGGGCGTTATTAACGGGCGATCGCTTACAAGTTAATTTAGTCAATCGACTCGTGGTTGCGGATGGAAATGTAGCGCTCACCAGAGGCGATCAAGTCTTACGAGGGGCGCGTTTCCGCTACAACTTGATTCAGGAAGAAGGAACTGTTGAACAAGCGAGCGGCGAAATCTTTATTCCAACTGCGGGAACGGATTTGAATCCGAATTTGCCCACGAATATCACGGCAGGAGTCGTTCCGGTTGGATCAGTTGGCGATCGCGCTTTGGCAACTCAAAATAATATCTCTCAAGCGGGTGCAGTTCGGATTACAGTCGGGTCACAACAAAATCCCAGTGGAATTCCAGGCGTGCCTCCAGATGGGGGAAGTGTTCGGAGATTACGCTTTGAAGCGGCACAAATTGCGTTTTATCCAGAAGGATTCCAGGCAAATAATATTCGGATTACGAACGATCCGTTTTCGCCTCCCGAATTAGAACTCAGAGCCGATCGAGCAGAACTCAGAAGAGTGTCGCCCTTGCGCGATGAGATTCGGACAACTCGAAATAGCCTTGTTTTTGATCAAGGATTTCGATTACCGTTACCCAGTCGGACGATCGTATTAGATCGAAATCAGCGATCGCCTGCATTATTCAACTTTGGATTTGATGGAACTGATCGGGGCGGTGTCTTTATCGAGCGTGAAATTAATGTGTTGCCTCAATCTCCGGTGCAGTTCACGATTACGCCCCAGTTCTTTGTACAACGTGCGATCGAGGATCGGAGTAATATTGCGAATCTGTTTGGGGTACGCAGTCAATTATCAGCGCGGTTAAGTCCTCGAACCTTGATTCGAGGAGACGGGGTTTTAACGAGTTTAGATTTTAGTCGAATCGAAAGTTCACTGCGGGGAAGTCTACGGGCGCAACAGTTAATTGGAACTCATACTCTAAGTTTGGAAGCGAGTTACCGCGATCGCTTATTTAATAATTCGCTCGGTTTTCAAGATGTTCAAAGCAGTGTGGGAGCCGTCTTTTTCTCGCCTGTTGTCCCCATTGGAAATACTGGAATTAATCTGAGTTACCAACTGGGCTATCAATATGTCACGGCAGATACCGATCGAGCGGATTTACTCGCTCCCGTTCGATCGAATAATCGCATCAGCCTGAGTCGGTATCAAGCCAGTGCTGCTTTGAGTCGCGCCTTTACACTTTGGCAAGGGGAACCTTTACCTGCAACGCCCGATCAAGGGTTGCGCTATTCTCCGACTCCAATTCGTCCCTTTGTGGCATTAGCAGTTGGTGTTACGGGTGTGGGAACGGCTTATAGCAATGGCGACACTCAAAACAGCATCAGTGGTGCTGTGAGTTTGGTGGGTCAGTTTGGGCGATTCTCTCGTCCGTTCTTTGATTACACCGCGTTTAATATCACGTATTCTCAGGCGTTCCGATCGGGATTATCGCCGTTCTTATTCGATCGATTAGCCGACGATCGCATTTTGTATGCGGGCATTACCCAACAGATTTATGGCCCCTTCCGCGTCGGATTTCAAACTGCTTACAATGTAGGAAATGGTAGAGAGATTAGTACCGATTACTTTTTAGAATACAAGCGGCGCACTTATGGAGTCACTGTGAGATACAACCCAGTGCAACAATTAGGATCGGTTGGATTTGAAATCAGTGACTTTAATTGGAATCGAGGTAGTACAGAGCCATTCTCTGGAAGTGGTGTGATTCCGGTTGAAGGGGGCGTGATTCGATCGCCACAATAGAATGGAATCAACAGAATGGAAGCAACCAGTTTTGCAAAGTCATGAAAAACATCAAAATCATTGTCGAGAAACATCCTGACGGCTACATCGCTTATCCTCTTGGAATTGAAGGGGTTGTAGTGGGTGAGGGTGACAGTTATGAAGAAGCCTTAGCTGATGTTAAATCCGCAATTCGGTTTCACATTGAAACATTTGGAGAGAAAGTCTTAGATCCGGAATCTCTATTGGACGCATTTGTGGCTGAGGCGGTCGTCTAGTGCCAAAGTTTCCCAAAGATGCACCTAAAGCTAAAGTCCTCTGTGCATTAGCAGCTTTGGGTTTTCGGATTGTGAGAGAGAAAGAACATATTTCAAACATATTTCAAACATATTTCAATGGTGCGATCGAATGAGGATGGTTACTGAAACCCCTTTAACCTTGCCAAATCACAAGCAAGTTAAAAGCTCGACGTTACGATCGATTTGTACTCAAGCAGGAATCTCGCGCGACGAATTTTTGCAAGCTTACGATGACCAGTGAACATAGTCTGTTGAGCCTTGATTTGAATTACACTCAAAGTACGAAAGATGGTTTCAGATAGAGGAAATCACTTGCGGTTTTGCCTTAGAATGGCGAGATATGACGACAGATCAGGCAAAAGGTTATTCTGGCGATTCAAATGCGTCTCTGTGGCAAGAGGCAGCAACCCAAGTAGTGGATTTATTAACCCACTACAGTTTTGATCTGGGCGGAAATGATGCGCGACAACTCATCGATCGATGGCACTCGACTTACTCTCCACATTGGGTGAGATGGGCAGTGATCGAAGCCCTCTATCAAGGTCGCTATAAAGCGGTTTCAGTTGAACAAATTCTGCAACTTTGGCAACGTCGTCAGCAACCTCGCTATCACTTCAATTACGAGTTTGAACGGTTAGTTTGCAATAAGTTTCCTCGCAATTTAACACAGGCTCCAAAAGCCAAAATAATTCCCGATACAACGATTCTGCCGGATCTGCCTGCACCGAGTCGATCGAGTTCTCCTGCGCCAAAGGTGTCGAATTCGCCAATTTTAGAGCCGCCACCGTGGGCAGAACTGGCAGAACAAATCCAACAAGAAGAGCCTGTTGAAGCTGAAAAGGTGATTGTCCCTCTCAAGATGGATCACATCGAAGCCCCAGAAATTTTGCTCAACCGAGTTGCTAAATTGCAAGCGGGAGTCGAAGCGTTAATTGAGCAAGCGACTTCAAGTTTGAATGCGTCCAATGAGGCAATGAAAACGAAGTTGCACCCTGAAGAAAAGAAGGATGAATTAGAAAATTCTGAAGAGATTTCGATCGAGCTTTCTGAAGATGTGCGTCCACCAATTCATCAATTTATGCCACCACCAACCGAAACAGAATTTCACAGCAAATTAAAAGCGGTGGCAGAACAAGAAACTGCGATCGACTCTTAATAAATCAACGGGTCGAGATTATTCCCAACCCGCTGTGATTGATTAGCTATCAGTTAAATTCTTCACTGCGTCCTTCACGCCTTCCACTACGTTCTTCACGGGATTGTCACTGGTTTTCGACATTGTGGGAGACGCGGGGGTGGCATGAAGTCGTGGATTAGGTTGCGGAGGATTCGGCATCGGGCCGATCGGCTCAGGATTGGCGATGTACTCGAATTGTCCCTTGCCATCCATCGATTGACCTTTTGCCCAGCGACCTTCTGCGCTGTCTTCGCCTTCCGAGTTGTTCCAGAACTGGTATGCGTACTCTTTCTTGCCGTATTCGTAGGCAATCTTTGGAGTGACGGTCTCTTCAAATCCGTCTTCTTTCAATTGTTCGATCGCGGCTAACCATTGGTTCTGGTGCATGGTATCACGAGCAATCATAAAGCTCAGGTGATCCCGCACTCCTGGATCATCGGTCATTTCATAAGCGCGAACCGCTTGAATCAAACCCTGCGATTCTGCGTGCAAGTTGGAACGGAAGTCAGCCAACAAGTTTCCACTTGCGACGATGAAACGACCATTCCAAGGAAATCCTACGCTGTCCGCTGGCATTGCACCGCCACCCGATACGATCTCATGCTGCGGGTTCATTGCTGCAAAGATCACATCTCTCGGATTCGATCCGCCCATAACTGCGCCTACGACCGGATCTTGTGCGCCTTCTTCCTGCATTTGAACTGGAGCTTTATCCAACAAATGCGCGATCATCGTTGCCAACATTTCAACGTGACCGATTTCCTCAGTGCCGATGTCTAGCAGCATATCGCGATATTTTGCGGGGCCGCGACAGTTCCAACCTTGGAATAAGTACTGCATCATCACAGTCATTTCACCCATTGAACCGCCGATTAATTCTTGCAGTCTTTTGGCAAAAATGGGATCGGGCTTCGTCGGAGGAGTAAAGTACTGTAAACGCTTCTTGTGTAAAAACATGAGATTCCTCCAAAAAAGAGTGTTCAAATCTGCTCTTTACAGAGCAATTTATTTCAGTCCGAACATCTTCTTTTTAGCGACCCAAGTTATGAGTTGAATCATCCTATAGTTGAACCCTTAAGGCATAGATTCTTGGGCATTTTTCCATCGTTCAACCAATTTATATCCAGCGATCATCAAGCCAATTCCGATCGCTAAAAATGCCAGATCCCAAAGCATATAATGAGCGCCAGAATGAACATGATGAATGCCTAAAATTTCGTGATCAATAATGCCTTCAACGGTATTAAATAACCCTGCCCCAAGTAGGATTAAACCGAGAAAAGGTTGAGTTGCTTTCGGAAGTTCATCATTCAAGTGCGATCGCCAAAGAAAATGAACTCCTAGGATCGTGAGTGCATAATCCAAAGCATGAAATAATCCATCTGCAACCGAATGCACTTTCACATCTTTCATGTTTGTCATCGGTCGCACACTGCTCAACATATGATGCCACTGCATGATTTGATGGATGAAAATCCCATCAAAAAATCCAGCAATTCCCATTCCCAGAAAGATTCCCGCAAGTACGAAGCGTTTGGGGAGAAAGGTCGATCGCTCAGTCCGAATCTGTGTAATCTCAGCCATAAGCTAAATTCTTGAACTCTAACTAGGCTGGGTCGTCTTCATCCTCTCTCTCAGGCGTTAACGTTTTGGAGCTTTTTGAATCTCTTCTCGAATGCTGCACAAATCGATAAAATTATCAGCAACTCTGGTAAGAATTTCATGTGTCATCGATCGCAGTGCAATCACTTCCACTTTCGCGCCAATATAAGACACAGCACTCACCGCATATGCCAGTTCGCCATCACCACTGATTAAGATTTCAGTGTCGCATTCTCTAGCAAATCGCATCATATCGACTGCAATTTCGACATTCATTCGACTCACGCGCTTTGCGCCAGACGAATTGAGAATAATATCTCTCGTAATGACTCGATAGCCATTGCGCTGCATCCAGGTGAGAAAGGCTTGCTGTCTTGTGTTTTTCGGATCAACTCCGGTGTAGAAGAACGCACAAACGATCGTGCTTTGCTGCTGGAAGTAGCGCAAAAGTTTTGCATAATCGATTTCGACCCCCATCTGTGACGCGGCATAGAACAGATTTGCGCCGTCAATAAAAAGCATCAGGCGACCGCGATGCAGGGAGTCTGGAAGATGAGCATCGTCAATTTCTTCGGAAAATGAAAGAGGCAGTTGCTTAGGTGAATTCGCCGCAGCAAGGGGAGACGATGGGTCTACCCTGTCCGGTTCTCGTACTAACTGGGTCATGAATCGCGTTCGACGAAAAATTTCCCCTGAAGTCAGACGGGACAGTGCCTTTCTTCACAGGTGAACTGGCTGGGTTTGGAAGATGAGACGGGGAATTGAGTTTTGTTATGAGACGAATGCAAAAACTCAATTTTATGGTTATTCAGAGCGTTACGTTTCTAAGCGAATTCCGCAGTTTAGGGCGATCGAGTTTGGAGCCTCTGTTATGCGATCGAAGCCTCTCTTATCTGTTCAAGCTAAATCTTAATTCATAATTAAGAAATTTGCCGCAAATCGGGAAAAATTGCGGGAAAGCCCCCTAACCCCCAATTCTGGGGGAACAAGAATCAAAGTCCTCCAGAATTGGGGGTTTGGAGGTGAAAGACCTATGGCATCGCTAGATTTGGTATTGCGGGATTGGTTTTAGGATTATGCGATCGCTCTTTCAGGCAATCGATACAAGTTGTCGGATTTGACGGTTTCAAAATTCTGATTCAGCCAAATTAAAGAAATCTCAGTCACCGCGCCGTTTTCCATTGTGATGATCGAGAAATTCCGTAAGCGATCGCCATTTTCCTCAATAATTCTCGGTACTCGTGCCGCATTCAAATGAACGGTTCCCGCTGGATCAATGTGAATCGGACGGCGCAATTCGGTCTTGGTATGTCTCAAGCTGTGGTGCATGTGCCCGAAGACCGCTAAAGGTACAGATTTTCCACGATCGCGGGTTCGGCTAATTGCCTCTTCAAAATCTGGATCACCGTGATCGCCTCCGAGCGGTTGCCAATCTTTGCCGCAAGGATCTTCAGGCTGATCGCCCATTCCTGTCGCGCCATTATGACCAATGAAAATAATTGTATTTGTTGCAGTTTGATCGACTGCATTCATAATTTTATTGACCGATTCATCTAAGCTATGTACTCCATAGCGTTCTCGATAGAATCGTTCATTTTTCCAACCTGATCCACCCCAACTAAATGGACGACTTCCGACAACGCTTAAATTGAGATTGGGAAAATCTAATTTGCCATATCCAACATGCGCTTCACCGAGTAAATCTAATTGTTGTTGAACACGATCTTCTTTGGTGCGATCGTATGGACACTTACTAATTCCCCAATCGGTCGCGCTATACCAAGCATCGTGATTGCCCATAATTGCTGCTTTTGGTATCTGCATTTCAGCAATCAGTTTGACAATATGCACTGATTCATTGCCGAAATCCCCGACAAATAGCGCCAAATCGATATCGAGAAATTCTAATGCTGCTTCGTCTTCTGGTTCCCAAGCATCATGAATATCCCCGATCGCGGCTATTTTAATTATTTGGTTCGCCACCTTGCGTTCCCCCTTGTTTTTCCTGTTTCTAGGATAGGCGGGGTCGGCAATTTTGACATAGCTCGAAAGAATCAGGCTTCGTCCTTGATCCAGGTAGATTTCCAAGCAAGTTGGGCTTCTGCGATCGATTGTTCGCGCCGTTTTTTCTGATATTCTTTCGCCAGTCCCTGAAATTGTTGCTTCAGTTCTCGCAGTTTTCCCCGCAGATTTGAAATGGCTGGATCGTTGAATTCGATTTCAGATAAACGCAGGTTAACAGCGACAACGTGCATCAGAGCCGTAATCGCTGGCGGTGGCGCGTCGGAATCAGAGGATTTCTCAGCCGCACTCACCAGCACATTCAATAAATTAGCTCCACCGGAATCATTCCCTTCCGCTTTCGCTGCCGCATCGAGAACCGCTTGAGGAATTCGCTTAGGAAGGATTTCGGCTTCTTGCAATAATCGATTTGCGTTCCCGTTGGCGGATTTGATTGTTTTTGTAATCGATCGCTCTAATTGCTCTTGCCAAATTGTTAACGCTTCGAGCGGGGTTAAACTCGGTTCATCTGGTAACTCTAGCTCAACTTCAGAGAGTAATTCTTCGAGTTCATCCGGCAAATCTTCGGGTTCTGGCTCGATTTTCGTTTGCTCGATCGGGGTTAACAATTCATTCAAATTTGTGGCAGTTTGACGCGCTACAAATTGAATGTCTTCTTGAAGTTTTTGCCGTTGACTAACAGAGAGCGCTAGAAATCGCTTGGGATAGTTTTCGGTACAGATGCGATAACACGAGAGGATGATCTGTTGCTTCACCGTTTGTCCAAGCTGCTTGAGATAGCTGCGATAGGTTTCGGTGAAGGTGTCGCCCATCGTTTCGATTTGCCGATCGAGGGCGGTCAGTCGTTGGGAAATTTGGTCGATCGATCCAGTCATGTCTAGGTGTTAAATTTTCTACTCTTTTTCAGGATAGCGATCGCGCTTGAATTTGGCGCAATGTTCGATGAAGCGTTTCGGAATTTCAGGAGTCGCGCCCCAGTGGAGATGCAGATAAGAAGCGTGTAAATTCGTCGATCGCCAACCGTCGAATTGATTCGTTTCAGCAAATTGGAATAAAGGTTGATCAGGCGAAGTGGTTGCGGTCGATCGATGAAATTCGTGTCCTTGTACGATCGTATTTTTACTCACGATCGGGCTATCTTCTAGGGCAGTTCCGCGACGGTAGCCGAGAGTGAGACGCGATCGCATTACCGTTGTCGTTGGGATTGCTCCAACCATTGGGAATGTATCACCGGAGAAATCAACAATGTTTTCGCTGAGATACATTAAACCGCCGCATTCAGCATACGTTGGCATTCCCGATCGTATTGCGGATTGGATTGCTTTGAGTGTGGTTTGATTTTCGCTGAGTGTTGCAGCAAACATTTCAGGAAAGCCGCCGCCGAAATATAAACCGTCGATGTTGGTTGGGAAAGGATCGGTTAGGGGACTCCATTCGATGAGATCTGCGCCGAATTGTTTGAGAAGATTGAGATTGTCTTGGTAATAGAAATTGAACGCGGCATCACGAGCGATCGCAAGGCGGATTGGGCTGCGTTGGGGGGGGATCGTGCCCCCTAAATCCCCCAATTCTGGGGGACTTTGAAGATGAAGGGAGGATGCGAGTGGAAGTAACTTTTCCCAGTTGAAACAGGTTTCACCGAGTTGGGCTAATCGATCGATTAATTCATTCAATCCAGGTAATTCATCGGTTGGAACTAAACCGAGATGTCGATCGGGAATTTCGATCGCTTCCTGTCGCCGCAAAACTCCTAGAATCGGAACGTTTTCTAATGCAGATTCGAGTAATTCTAAATGTCGATCGCTTCCCACACGATTTAAGATAACGCCTGCAAATTTCAATCGGGGGTCAAACGATCGATAGCCATGTACGATCGCTGCGACCGAATTCGACAACCGACTACAATCGACGACTAGTACGATCGGTAAATCAAGCAATCGAGCAACGTGCGCTGTACTTGAGAAATCTTTCCTGCCTGCTGCTCCGTCGAATAGACCCATCACGCCTTCAACGATCGAACAATCTCCCGCTTTTTCTGCGAAACACTGGTATACATACTCCTCAGAGGTCAGCATCGGATCGAGATTATAGCAAGCCTGACTCGTGACATGACGATGAAACATCGGATCAATATAATCAGGCCCGACCTTAAACGATCGAACCTGAATCCCTTTCCGTTTAAGTGCCGCCAACAATGCCAACGTAATCGTTGTCTTACCTGCGCCACTCCGTTCCCCTGCAATCACAAACGCCATAAACCACGATCAACCTAATTACTAAAATCATTTTGTTTCTCGATCGTTTAGTACTAATGCCTCTTCTTCAAAGTCCCCCAAACTTGGGGGGATTTACTACTATGTACACACAAATCTAATTCGCTTCGTTTCTGATGGATCGTGCCCCCTAAATCCCCCAAGTTTGGGGGACTTCCGGATCTTGTTCCCCCAAACTTGGGGGTTAGGGGGCACGATCCGCGCTTAACGGAGCAAAAAGAACTTGTGTGTACACAGTAGGGGGGCTTTAGCCGCTCCAACCGAAGCGCAAGAAACGAACTACCCGATCACAGTTTAATGATCTTTGCGGTCACTGCCATGCTTTCCTCGTACAGAACATCCTGACCCACCCGCTGAAGTTGCTCACTCAGAAGCGTTTCAGCTTTTTGATCATTTAGCGGTGTCACCTGATTAATCTGGCAATTCTGAGCGCCGCCGCCTGCCTCCATTCGCATACAGCCTGTCGTACCCGAACACAGCACCGTACAACAATCCGCCTCCAAATTGGTCGAACTCAGCTTCAGGCTTACCATGTCACCCTTCACTTCGCCAATCTCCGCCGTCGGAATTCCCGCCAGTTCTGCTTCAATTTCCCGACCATTCGCCGCTGTAAAATACACCCGCTGCAAATCGTAGAAATCATCCTCGTTTTTACGCGAAGTCGGCTCCCAACCTAAGCGACTCGCCAACCATCCGAGATACATCAAAGCCTGAGCAGGATTCCCTTTTTCGTAGTCGATCACGACTCGATCGACTTCCCAAATCGCTTCTCTGCGTCCCGGTGCATCAAACGTTTCGGCTGCGAGTTCTTGCCACGCAGCTAATCGTCGCCAGTTCAAATCTGTGACTGGAACTCCATCATCAATTAGCGATGACAACTTCAGCAAATCGCCTTCGGTATCTGCTGTGAATCGACTGGAATCGAAAATGAGTTGATTCGAGAGTTTCGCCAATCGTTGAAATAGCCCTTGATCTAGATTGGGTGTGCCTTTCCACCAAACAATTCGAGGAAGCTCACTAATCAGCAAAGAAGAAGTCATATCACTCACACGCTCTAGTGCAGCTTCTGTACCTTTGAGTGAGATGTATTCGCAGCAAATTAAGGATGCTTGGCTGCGATGATTAATCGGACAATAGGCTGATACTTGAGCAGAAACACCTTCATCCTCACCCGCGATCGGGAAAAGTGAAATGATCCGGCAAGGATTTTGACTTGCTACTACATCGGCAATTCCGCTTCCCGCTGCATCTGAGGCATATCGAGGAGCGTCACTCTCCTGAACAGGTTCGCCTTTGCGTTTGGCTAAATCTTCGCGCAGTTTGGTGAGCAATTCTGAACTGGACTTACCATCGATCGGCAATTTATAAGCAGCTTGAGCCGCTCGAATCGCCGCTTCAGTTCTAGGTCCATCAATTCCATCAACTGGACCTGTGTAGAAGCCCATCATTGCTAATAATCTCTGGGTTTCTTCAGGTTCATAAACGATCAGCGTAAATGTTGTTGCACGAGTCGCAACCATCGAAGAATGATCTTTCGGGCTGTAAGATTGCCAAATTTGATTTAGCTCTTGTTCAATCTCATTGAGTGAGACATCTTTCGGAGCTTGGAGGGAAACGAGTGGAGCAGTTTTGGTAGCCATAGGAGAGTTAAGGGGTTGAATAATGTTCTACAGTCTTCGCCAACGACGACCATCCCGATTGATTAATTGTTCCGCTTCGTGCGGTTCCCAGGTTCCCGCTTCGTATTGGGGAATCAGACTGGGATCGGTAGGAGCTTCCCAAGCGCTGAGGGCTGGAGTGACAACGCGCCAAGCGGCTTCGACTTCATCAGAACGGGTAAAGAGCGTTTGATCGCCCATCATGCAGTCGAGGAGTAATCGATCGTATGCTTCGCCTCCAGTGACACCGAATGAGTTCCCGTAGCTGAAGTCCATTTCTACCGATCGAGTCCTCAAATCAGTTCCAGGCATTTTGACTTCAAACCGCATTCCAATGCCTTCATTCGGTTGGATTCGCATCACAAGAACGTTAGCATTCGCTTGTTTTGCCGCAGATTGGAAGATTAAATACGGAACATCTCGGAATTGAATTGCAATTTCGCTAACTTTCTTCGGTAGACGCTTTCCGGTTCTCAAGTAGAAAGGAACCCCTTGCCAGCGCCAGTTATCTACCAGGAATTTCATCGCGACATAAGTTGGCGTGGTCGAATTTGGATTAACACCCGGTTCTTCGCGATAACCTGGAACCTGTTTCCCTTTCATCCAACCTGCTGCGTACTGTCCTCGAATGGCAGAGTTTTCCAAGTGGTTAATATCTGCGAGTCGAGTCGCTTGAATCACTTTCACTTTCTCAGTCCGAATACTATCGGCATCGAGTGAATTTGGCGGCTCCATTGCAGTGAGACAGAACAGTTGCATCAAATGGTTTTGCACCATGTCGCGCAATGCTCCAGAGGTTTCATAGTATCCCGCCCGATCTTCAACACCAACCGTTTCTGCAACGGTGATTTGAACGTGATCAATGAACTGGCGATTCCACAATGGCTCAAAGATTGCATTCCCAAATCGGAACACTAACAAGTTTTGAACGGTTTCTTTTCCAAGATAGTGATCAATCCGATAAACCTGATGTTCTTGGCACACTTGGTTTACGACTCGGTTAAGACTTTGTGCTGAACTGAGATCACGCCCAAACGGTTTCTCAATGACTAATCGAGTTTTCTGAGCATCTTGAAGCATTCCCGCATTGCCCAATTGTTGAATGGCTTCGGGGAAAAACTTGGGTGCAACAGAGAGATAGAAGACTCGATTGCCTCTTGTGCCGCGTATTTTGTCAATTTCTTCTAAACGTTCTTTTAGCTTTTGATAGCTCTCAGGATTATCAATATCGCCGGGACAATAGAACAATCCTTGCGCGAAATCTTGCCAGAGGGCATCCGAGCCAACTCCGTCGGAGAATTCTTCAACGCCTTCGCGCATTTGTTCGCGGAAATAGTCATCGCTCCACTCCCGACGGGCAACACCCACGATCGTTAATTCGGGGGGCAGTTTCCGTTCGCGCTTGAGATGATAGAGTGCTGGAACGAGTTTCCGCTTTGTTAAGTCACCAGATGCGCCAAAGAACACGATGATATTGGGTTCGGGCATCCGTTGTTGTTGTAGTCCAACGCGGAGCGGGTTCTGTAAGAGAGTAACCATGTTGATGTGATGAAGGTGATACAGCTTTTTGCTGTGTTTGAGTCGGCTTCTTGCCCCCTAAATCCCCCATTCTGGGGGACTTTGAAAGTGAAAACACTTTAGGTTGAAAGTCCTCCACTTATGCGGGATTTAGGGGGCTATCTTCGAGTCATCAGAACTCTAGAAAGTTCCGATCGACATCGCTAAACCTTAGCCAGTCGATCGACCTTCTCTTGCATCGAACTCATCAGCGAGTTGAACGGCTGAATGAATTTATCAATGCCGTCTTCGAGCAGTTCGGTCATGACTTGCGCCAAGTTGATATTGATATCCGGATCGTTGAGGCTTTGAATCAAGGTGTAAGCTTCTTCGACTCCGGTATCAATCCGAGGAGCCACATCACAGTGATCTGCACAAGCTTCGATCGTATTTGGTGGCAAGGTGTTCACGGTGTCTGCACCAATCAATTCATCGACATACATCACGTCCTTGTATTCAGGATTCTTGGTGCTGGTACTTGCCCAGAGTAGCCGTTGAACATTCGCGCCCTTTTCTTTCAGTGCTAACCAGCGAGGATCAGCAATGATCTTTTTGTACTCTTGGTAGGCGATTTTTGCATTCGCGATCGCAACTTTTCCTTTTATCGTTCTGAGCTTCGCTTCTTGCTCTAGCGTGTCTACTCCCTTGCTGAGTTTCGCATCGATCATGTCGTCGATCTTGCTATCAATCCGACTGAGGAAGAAGCTTGCAACTGAAGCAATTTTGCTAATGTCTTCGCCTTTTTCAACTCGTTTTTCCAGTCCGCGAATGTATGCCCATGCAGTGTTGACATAGCTTTGAACTGAGAAGAGTAAAGTGACGTTGACATTGATGCCATCTGCAATGACTGCTTCTACTGCTGGCAGTCCGGCTGAGGTTCCTGGAATCTTGATCATCACATTCGGACGACCAATTTCTTTGTAGTAACGGCGAGCTTCAGAAATGGTTTTCTCGGTGTCGTTTGCAATGTTTGGGGGAACTTCAATGCTCACATAGCCATCTAATCCGCCCGATTCTTCATAGATACCAGCAAA
>JADEXW010000464.1 GCA_015206935.1 Pseudanabaenaceae cyanobacterium LEGE 13415
TGATTGAATGGCAGAAAGCGAATGGGTATCCGGTACAGTTTGCTTGTGAAGCAACACTGAATTTGGCGCAGAGTCCGAAGCTTTTAGAGATGATGCGAGAGGCTTACTTTTGTACAGTGTTTTGTGGGATTGAAACACCGGAACCGGAAGCATTACAGGCGATTTCTAAGACTCACAATTTGAGTATGCCGATTTTGGATGCAGTGAAGACACTTAATCGGTATGGAATGGAAGTTGTGTCGGGAATTATTTTGGGATTTGATACAGATACACCGGAAACTGTCGATCGTATTTTGGAGTTTATTCGACTGTCGCAAATTCCGATGCTGACGATCAATCTGTTGTATGCGTTGCCGAAAACCGCATTGTGGGATCGACTAAATGCTGAGGGACGAATTATTTCTGATGTGGGGCGGGAGTCGAATATTGACTTTCTGATGCCTTATGAACAAGTGGTTGAGATGTGGCAGCGATGTATTGCAACCGCGTATGAGCCTGAATTTTTGTATGAGCGGTTTGCTTATCAGTGTCAGCATACTTATCCAAATCGGATTAAGGTTCCGAATAGTCCAGCAAGAACGGCTCCGGATAAAGTGCGGCGCGGATTGTTGATGCTGGCAAAAATTTTGCTAAGAGTGGGCGTGTTTAGCAGATATCGCGATACGTTTTGGCAAATGGCTTCACCCGCATTGAAAAAGACGAAGATTGAGCAGGTGATTCATATTGGATTGGTGGGACACCATTTGATTCAGTTCACGCAGGAATCAACGAAGGGAATGGAGTCGGCTTCGTTTTACTCGCAGAAATTTCGAGGGCATTGATTGTTTACGCGATCGCTGTCTCGCTTTTCTCAGATGAATTTAAGGATTAGACTAATTTTGAGTCTCAGTTGGTTCGATGAGCAAGACTTGTGACGCGATCACTATCTCATTTTTCTCAGTCTAGATTTACGGCTAGACTCAAACTGAGTCTCAATTAATTCTATCGATTCAACTTCACAGGAGTCGTGTGCCCGGAATAGGTGTCTGTGAAGGTACCTTCGAGAATACGTCCGTCTGGAGAAACGGTGAGATTGGCGACTCCTTGAGTGTTGTACACGGTTTGATAGTCGAGAGCGATCGATTGTCCTTGGATTTGTCCGGTGCCGATCGATGCAATTCCATAAGCGGGATTAATTTCTTGAAGGGCGATAATGTTGCCATTCTGTACGATTCGGTAAGACAGAGTGCCAGAACCATACCAAGTTCCGTTCAAATCGAAATTCACTCGCTGAAATGGCAAGGTCACTTGGGGTTGTTTGACTTTCTGTTCTAATTCTTGAAATTGCTTTTTTAGTTCTGCTTGCCGTTTTCCTAATTCTTCTGAAGAGAGGTCTTCAATGTTTCGCTCTGGAAGGGTTTCATCGTCGTTAAGCGATAGCCGAATTCCTCCAGGTAGAGTGAGTTCTCGAACTACGAGACCGAAGTATAAAGTGATAGAGATAATAATGAGAAGAAAGACGACCCAGATCGGTTTGATTCTTTTCATTGAGGGTTCTGGGATAAGAACTTCACCCGAATCATAATCTTCGCAAGCGATGTCTTTCTACCACTTCAGAGAATCTTTACTGTGAGCGATCGACGATGAAAAAAGTGAACTGGTATCCAGAACTGTTGTACAGCGTGGATATGTGCGAATCGAATGGGGAGCTATACGTTTTGGAATTGGGATCTTATAGCTGTACAGGTGAGTATGGCTGTGATTTGAGTTTGATGATCGAGGCAGGAGCGAGAGCGGGTTGGGGAGATTATACGATCGTGAATGAGTAAGGGTCTCAGATGAGACTAATTGCGAGTCTTTGTTAAGGTCTCATTTGAGATAAGGATAAACTGGGATTAATATGAGATCCGTCAATCTTGATGAACTGCCATTTTTATGATCGATTTGTTGGCAAGAGGAAAAGCCTTCGATCCATCAATTGAGTGATGCGGAGATTGTGCGACTTTATGAACGAAACTGGCACTATCGTGGTGTGATTGCGGATTTGAGTGACACTGAAAAAGAGATTGTTTACCAATTTGCGATCGAACATCGTTCCTGGTTAGTCAATGAGCTTTGAGACCCATTCACAATTCTGTTGAGAAAGCGGAGTCTGCTTATCAAAGTATCGAGCCACTCAAGCAATCGATTCTCAGTTTTCAAGCTAATCCTGATTATCGATCGCGGTGTTATCAGCGGTTGCAGATTCGTTCTGCGATCGAGGTTGCGGATGGACTGGATCAACTTGCACAACAATTTGAGCTTGAACCAATGGTGCGGCAGGCAAGTGAGCTTGGATCGTAGGTTTTGTTTAATGTCTTTTATGAGACTCTGAATGAGTCCCATATATCGTCTTAGATAAGACTCTGCTACTGTTTTGTTGCAGTCTCACCGACGGCTTTCAATGCGCGTGTAACTTGTGTGACTCGTTTGCCTTGGAATCTTGCGACCTCAATCTCATCGGCTGACGGTGGAGCATTATCTTGTCCTGAAACGGTTGATGCGCCGTAAGGTGTTCCCGCTTTAAAGAGTGATGGATCAGCGTAACCGAGTGGAACAATGATCAAACCTAAGTGAGCCATTGGGTTATACATCGAAATGACTGTGCTTTCATTGCCGCCATGAACGCTTGATGTAGAAGTGAATGCGCTGCCAACTTTGCCCACCAGTTTGCCTTGGAACCAGAGACCCCCAAGCGAATCGATGTAGGCTTTGAGTTCTGAAGACATGCTGCCAAAGCGGGTTGGACATCCAAAAACGATCGCATCAGCAGCTTCGGCATCTTCGGGAGTTGGAGCTTCATAGGTAGCATTCATACGATCGGCATTTTCTGTCCAACCTTCTGCTTTTTGCATCACTTCTGGAGGAACGACTTCTCTAGCGCGACGGAGAATGACTTCTGCTCCTTCAGATTTTGCGCCTTCTGCGATCGCGTTGGCAAGCGCTTCGGTTGAACCATTGCGAGAGTAGAAGGCAATTAGCACTTTGACGGAATCCATAGTCTCTTGTTCAAAATTACGATGTGCGATCGTAATGCTAGAGATTCAAAATCGAATTTGCATAAGTCGAAGTGCAGAGATATTTTGCGATCGTAAGCGGTTGCTGCGTCAGTTGATCTTAATTTAGATTCAGTATGGGACTAGAATTGAGTCTCAAGTAATAAGTATGAGATGAATGGTGAGGGGGACATCGAACTGCGATCGAGCCAAAAACAAGGCGCGAAATTTAGTCCATTTTTAGTCCATTCTTTTATTTCTTTCAGACTTAGAGTCTAGAATTTAATCATAGTAAGCGTTTCAAGAAAGACATCAAGTTTGATGTACTGCGTATCCCGCAAGACTTCAGATTGAGCTACCTCTACAATCTTTGGATCTCAAACTCTGTTCTTAAATAGATTAGGTCACAGAAGCCGCCCTAATTTCCGCAACTTACTTTCCGATATGAGACTCGCTTCTAGTCTTAATTTAAGTCTCATATAGCTGTTTGATATGACTCATCGATCGCGTATCCCTACAACAGTGATCGAAATTCAAAAATTGCTTCTATTAAATTAAGTGGCTCAAACTTCGTTCACAAACATTTTCTCAAATGAGACTCGTTATTAGTCTTTTCAAGAGTCCCATTTGAGAAATCAAAGCTATACAATTTCATCGCCTTACACGACGCGGATTCGATCGAAGACGTGGACGCGGATTCGGTCGAACTTGCAGCGATCGCACCTGCGGCAAATTCCCATTCCGCCAAATTCCCTGCGATCTTTGCCCATTCGCAAAAATATAAACCCCTCTCCCACTCCGCTGATTATTTTGAAACGCTCCCTCATATCGATCGCCATTCGGATACACACAAACCCCAAACCCATTCATCACATTCTGCCGAAACTCCCCCTCACACCGTGTCCCATTCGCGTAAACAAACACCCCACGCCCCTGCCGTACATTGTTCTGAAACGATCCTTCATACCGATTCCCACTCGGAAACGTACACCGTCCAAACCCATTCATCGCATTCCGTCGAAAATTCCCCTCACACCGCGTCCCATCCGCATAAATAAAAACGCCTTGCCCTTCTCGAAGATTCTGCCGAAACTCTCCCTCATACCGATTCCCACTCGCAAACCGACAAACCCCCCGCCCATTCAGCAAATTGTCCTGAAAATTCCCCTCACACCGCGTCCCATCCGCATAAATAAAAACGCCTTGCCCTTCTCGTTCAGACTGCCGGAGATTTCCCTGAAACCGACTTCCACTGGGAAACAAACAAGAATACACTCCTGTCAGCCATCCATCCTGCAACCGCCCCTCACAATAGTCACTATTCTTAGGGGCCGCAGAAGCAGCCTGAGAAACTCCCACCACACCAACACTGGTAATCGTTAAAACAAAACCGAAAACGCTTCGCATCGATCGCGATTTAATTACGAAATCCTTGATATCTAAGCAGACTTGCATCATACCGGGACTCTTGCTTTGTGAGCTTGCGACAAATTCTATGCTTAATTAAGGCAAAGAATGTCAAAAATGGCGCTATAAGGGGATAGCATTTTTGACATTTGTTGTACTTCTCATTGCTCCAAGCCGGTTGGTAAGTC
>JADEXW010000465.1 GCA_015206935.1 Pseudanabaenaceae cyanobacterium LEGE 13415
ATATTGCAACCAAAAAGAACTTTTTCAAAGAAACTGGGGTTACTGTTCAAGAAGTTTATTTTCCGGGTGCAACAGAACTGATTACCGGATTTTTAGCTCAGAAAGCCGATGTGGGTTGGGTGACATCGGGTGATGCGATTCAGGCTGCACAACAAGATCCAACCATGCGAATTATCTATGTGGTGGACTATTCTAATGGTGCAGATGGCATTATCGGACGCGGCATTAAGACACCTGCTGATTTGAAGGGAAAAACAGTTGCTAGAGAAAACTTGCTATTTACGAATGTTTTACTGCGAGAGTATTTGAAAAAAGGTGGATTGACCGAAGCAGATATCAAAATCAAGGATCTCTCAGCCGCAGATGCAGCGGCAGCATTCGCAGCGAAACAAGTTGATGTCGCAGTCGCGTATGAGCCTTGGTTAACAAAGACAACCAAAGAATCAGGCGGCGAGATTTTGTTTACCTCGAAAGGTACAAACTTGATTGCAGATGTGTTAGCAACTCGGCAAAATATTGTTGAAACTCGCAAATCAGAATTGCAGGCTTATTTAAGAGCGATCGATAAAGGGGTAAAGCTAATCAATAGCGGCGATCCTGAAGCGGTTCAGATTGTAGCAACTGCGCTCAATGTTTCGGTTGAGGAAGCAAAACAACAGCTTGCAGGCGTGAGAATTTTTGACATTGAGATGAATCAGTCGATCGGCTTCAATCCGAACAATGCGAATAATATTATGAAAAATCTAGCGCTCAGTGTTGAAGTCGGCAAACAGATGAAAGTAATTAACGATATCAAAGTTGAGAATCTGTATGATGACTCGATCGTGAAGTCGCTCTAATCAATTGTTCTGAACTAGCAACCCAACCCACCGCGCCGTTTTCGGAGAGTAAAACTGCGATCGCGGCTTCATGCTCGATCGAATCAAAGGCTGCACAACAATCTTCTAGCAACAGTGCATAAAATCCTAAATCGCTAGCTTGTCGATAGGTTCCTAACACACAGCATTGTGTCGTCACTCCTGTAACAAGCAAATGAGTGATATTTCTTTGATGGAGTTGTTGCTCTAAGGAAGTTCCGATAAACACAGATTGTGCAGGTTTGTCTAGCTGTAAATCGTCCCGATGGGGGGTTAATTCTGGAATGATTTCCGTTCCTGGTTCGCCCTGGATAAGAAATCGACCACGGTTCCCCAAACTCCCCACCGGATAACCTGCGTTGATGTAGCGTCGTTGTTTACTCGGTGCAAGATCAGACAGATCGAGTTTATCTCTTTTTTGCGGAATACCCCGTCCGTCTACACGGCGGGGATGGATATCAACGGGGCGATAGCCCCAATCTCTCAGAACTAGAAACAGAAAGATTTTCAACACATCTTATGCTGTTTGCGTTAGCATAAGAGTATCGTGAATGGGTCGAAACGATGCTAGTTTTAGAGTTCAAAGCATACGGCAAATCAAGCCAGTTCAAAGCGGTAGATGAAGCAATTCGTACTGCCCAATTCATCCGCAATAGCTGTATACGCTTTTGGATGGATAACAGCAAAGTGAACAAATACGATTTGAACAAATACTGCACTGTGTTAGCTAAGAATTTCCCGTTTGCTGATGAACTCAATAGCATGGCAAGACAAGCCAGTGCAGAACGAGCATGGTCATCGATTAACCGATTCTTTGAGAACTGCAAGAAAGGAATCCCCGGTAAAAAGGGCTTCCCTAAATTCCAGAAAGATTGTCGCTCGGTTGAGTACAAGACATCTGGATGGAAGTTAGCAGAGAATCGAAAAAGCATCACATTCACTGATAAGAAAAACATTGGACGCTTGAAGCTGAAAGGAACACGGGATCTAAACTTCTATCAACCGAACCAAATCAAACGGGTGAGGCTGATTCGACGGGCGGATGGTGTGTATGTTCAGTTCTGTGTCGATGTAAATCGTTCAGAGGTTCTAGAGCCATCGGGAAACACGATTGGGTTAGATGTGGGCTTGAAAGAGTACTACACCGATTCAAACGGTGCAATGATTGAGAATCCTAAGTTTCTCCGTAAAGGGGAAGCCGTTCTCAAGCGGTCGCAGCGTCGTGTTTCTCGCAAGGTGAAAGGATCGAGCAACAGACGGAAAGCAAGACAGGTTTTAGGTAAGCGCCATCTCAAAATAAGTAGGCAGCGTAAAGACCATGCGGTGAAACTCGCACGGTGCGTCATCACATCAAACGATGTAGTCGCCTACGAAGATTTGAGACTCAAAAACATGGTGCGGAATCATTGTCTTGCTAAGTCGATTAACGATGCTTCTTGGTATCAGTTCCGAGTGTGGATTGAATACTTTGGAAAAGTGTTTGGGCGGATCACGATAGCCGTGAATCCTCAATACACTAGCCAAGAATGCTCTAGCTGCGGTGAAGTGGTCAAAAAAGCTTTGAGTACTCGCACTCATGTTTGTAAATGTGGGTGTGTTTTGGACAGAGATCACAATGCAGCTAGAAACATCCTCAGTCGGGGATTGGGTACGGTAGGGCATATCGGAACCTTCGGTCTTGAACCGATCAACGCTTTGGGAGATGAGTCCTCTACTCAAGTAGGTGCAAACCTGCCTGAGCAAGTCATGTCGTAGATCCAAGAATCCCCATCCGCCTATGCGGTGGGGAGTGTCAAGGCTCTCTCGCGTGTAAATAATCCAAATTCCTTGTTGACGTGACCCTTCAATCACCTTTTTCAGTCTTGGAATCATTGATTGAATCGGGGAAACATCCGCCTTGAGATTAGCACTACAAAAACCAGTACGATCGCAGAAATCGATCTGCATATCAATCACAAGCAGTGCGGTCTGCGAGGCTTCAAACTCAAATGGATGCTGACGGGTTAGAACATTTTTTCTAGTCATCATGATTTGAAAATAAAACAACAATTGTTATCAAATTGCTATAGCGGTACCTGTTTCAGTTAGGACACTTTGAGGATGTCCGAATCTAAACTTCTACTGCTATATAAGCGATACTAAATCTAGAAATATAGTAGCCTTGAATACAGTTTTGCTTTCTATCTTTGATCCTATTTACATCTGTCTCTGATTCATGTTAGAAGTTTTGGCAGATAGATCCAAGACAGTACAAATTTGCTTCTAGGGTTCCGATTTAGCTTTGAGTTAAATGTCTGGTCCGAGAGAAGCCGCTGTTCTAACAAGACAGCTACACGGAGGGAGAAAAGCCCGGGAGAGCCAACCAGCAGTTCGATCGCTGAAGGCTTCCTGGGCTTTTGCAGTTTCAAGAAGGAGAGGGTTTATGTCCCCAGATACTAGGATTGATACCGCTTTAATTGCTGATGATGAAACGATTCCAGGAGGTGCTTACTGGTCGCAAATCATTCCGCGTGGGCGAACATTGCGAATTGTCGCACCAGAAGGATCAAGCGGAGTCGCTCTACTTTGCTACAACGCCGATAATACGATCGAGCGATACAATGCTGCCGATACTGCCAAGATTCAGTTCAATGCGTTTCCCAAAAAAGGCATGGTGCTTTACTCAGACATGGGGCGCGTTCTGTTTTCAATTACTGAGGACACTTGCGGCTATCACGATACATTAGGTGGCTGTAGTAATCTGGCGACGAATGCGAAGTATGGTGAAGGTGACTATAAAAATTCGCGTGATAATTTTATGCTTGCTTTGATTAAACGCAATCTGGGTAAGAAAGACATTATGCCGAACATCAATCTCTTTACTCGGATTGGTGTTGAGCCGAATGGCAACTTAGTATGGACTGGTAAAACTGCACAGCCTGGGGATTTCATTGATTTGCGTGCAGAAATGAATGTGTTAGTGGTTCTCTCGAACTGTCCACATCCGCTTGATCCGAATCCGGTGTATGACCCGAAACCGATTCGTGCGATCGTGTGGAATTCTCCTGCTCCGACGGCTGATGATCTCTGCCGCACTGCGAATCCTGAAGTGCTGCGGGGTTTTCAGAATACCGATGCGATTTTTGCTTAATGTTCTAGGAGTGTTGAATCATGACTGCGATCGATGTTCAGCTTGATCCGAAGTTAGCAATTTATGATCAAGTGTTACCTGCTCGTAAGCCTTGGGCGAAAGTGATCAAAAAAGGTCAAACGCTTCGCATTGTTGATCTCGGTGGCAATCAAGCGGTTGATTTTCTGGTCTACAATGCGGATGATACCAGTGAGCGTTACAGTGCCCCGGATACGATTCGCGCTCAGGGAAACATCTTCATCACCACGGGTACAAAGCTTTACTCGAATGATGGCAATGTTCTGATGACAGTTCTGAATGATACTTGTGGGCGGCATGATACCTCTGGGGGAGCTTGTAGCTGTGAAAGTAACTCAGTTCGATTTGGATTAGACAAAAAATGGCAACATGCTTGCGTCGAGAACTTTCTCTATGCTTTGAAAGATTACGGCATGGGCAAGCGGGACATGACGAGCAACATCAACTTTTTCATGAATGTTCCTGTGAGCGAAGATGGAACACTTGAAATCGTGGATGGCATCTCTGATCCGGGTAGCATTGTTGATTTACGGGCAGAGATGAATACTTTGGTGGTGATCTCGAATTGCCCCCAGATGAACAATCCGTGTAATGGGTACAATCC
>JADEXW010000466.1 GCA_015206935.1 Pseudanabaenaceae cyanobacterium LEGE 13415
GTTGTGGCGATTGGAGGTGGATAAAGTGCTGGCGCATATCGAAAGGCAGCAATCTCTACTTTCGCCGGTGAAGGGAGCGGCTAGCGAGAAAGAGTTGCCGCCTCGCCAACAGCTCCGAGTCGACTGCTATTGTAGCCGACCGGCCCTAGATCTTATCGCGCGGTCGAGCTAACAACTGAACCGGAACTCTAACGAGCCGTCAGCAGCGCCTCGCTACATCCTGCTTTAAGCGCTGGTTCCGAGCTCCTCGATCCGCTGGTAGACACGCCTGCCTCCACGTCTCGCCATCTCCTTCTCGAAAGCTTCCTTGAACTGCCTGTCGCGGTCCAATCGCTGCTTCACCTTGAGCAGATAATCGAGGTGATCCTTAACGATGCCTAGAAATTCGCCTTGGGCGGCATCCGCGATCTTGCCATCGGCAGGGCGCAAGGGGGCTTCGGGGGACGCGCATTCCCTCTCCGGAGGAGGGCCCCCGATAACTTCCTCTGGGTCACTAAAACCTTCCATCTGCTTAACTTTCTCATACATAATCTTGAATTGAGGATCGGCGTCGAGCTCACGCTGAAGGTGATGGAGGGTTTGAGTTATCCCGAGGATCGACTCGATGAAGGCTTGCTCGACGGCACAAACGACCTTCACATCCCGATTGACCGCGCGTACTTCGATGTTGAACTGCATCTTCTGATTGAGTTCGTTAACTTCCTGACTGAAATTACTAATCTTTTGACTAGCACCCTCAAGCTGTACGTTTGTGGCCTTGAGCGCATCAGATACTAAGTCTGCTGCACTGGCGAGTAAACTTGCGATGGGACCCGCCGGTCTGTCGCGTAAGCGACGCATCAAGTACTCTCCCTATTCGTTTATCCGGATCGGCCGCGAGGGCGAGGCTATTCTCAGGCACGATACGTTGTGAGTGTATCTACGACTTTGGAGGCACGCAATTATTCGGCTTCGGACGGCCATATGCTGTTTGCATCGCCTCTGTGATCGGTAACATAGCCGCCGTCCCCTGTGGATCGTCGCAGATCCAACTTGGCACAACAGCCCAGGCGAGATGCCGTTGCATCATGAAGCGTAGTACCATCGCCCGACCATCCGTCATCTGAGTGCGTGCGCAGAACTAGAGCAAGGGGTCTGAGGGAGTGCCCCTAACCTTCGGAGCCAAGAGCCTCCGACGGCAACAGCGGAGTGCCGCAGAACTGGGCTCTACAAAGCGGTGTGCTCCTTATGGTTCGTGCCTTCAATCTGCGTGGGGCCTCCCGCCGACTTATCTATCGGATCGGTGAGAATGGACCAAGGCACCAGGTTGCCCCGAAGCCACTTAGCACGGTCATCGAACAGGTCGCCCATCTCGCCCAGCCCTTTGTCGGGCCTGAACGCTTGCTCAAACCCGAACATCCGCTCTCGCTGGCGATCGCTCAGCATCTCTGGGGCGAGCCAAGTCCGGATGGCGACAACTCTTTGGGTGTCGTACCGCTGGACAGAGCTCGGCCGAACACGCATGCCCACAGCTGCAAGTGCGCCTCCACGCCAAGGAAAGAGATAGCCTCGGCCCGAGTTGTTGTTCGGCTCTGAAAGGAAACTGACGAACCCGACTTTTTGAGCCAAGGTCAAAATGGCCCTGATCTCGGCGCGCATGGTTTCCGGCGTGGCCACCTCACGCTGGAGCAGACGCAGAACGCCATGATGGGAAATGCTCGCTAGACAACCCAGGCAGACGCGTGGATTGCTTTCTGTAAGTAGCAGGACCAAGTTCATCAAGAACACGGCCTTCTCTGCAAAGAGTGGGGCTTCCTCCTGAGCAAGCTCGAAGACGGCACTGGCTTGCGAGACAGCGTACGCTTCCGCACGGATCATCTTTTCAGATCGACTCCAATTGTCGATCCGAGGGTCCCTGAATACCGGAGCAAGCCAGGGTCCAACCCGCTCAAGCACTCGCCCAGGCTTCTTAGACCGGATGGAGTCAAGAAAGCCCTGAAATGCCTTTATGTGGCGCGCGCTCTCGAGCCACTCGTCGATTGCGGAGTGATCGGGGTAATACGCCAGAACGGACGTAGCATAACCGCGGGCGAGGGAGGGGTCCATAAACTGCTCAGTCTCGATGCGGTTGACCTCGGCCAGGAACTGACAGCGGCGGAGCCTAGTAGTGAGCAATTCAACGTAGCTGTCGATCACCCTTCTCTTTAAGTGCTCCGACGTTAGCGTGGCGTTGCAACACTACCCGACAGCCGCGAGTTCAACTCGATCTTACTAACGTACCTCATCCGACTGCCTCTGCCATCTCCGGCTGCATAGTTCCGCGACCGAATGGCACAGGGCGACAGGGTCTACTGAGAGTAGGCGACAACCAACGCTCAATCCTACTGACCAGACTTTGAAGCGCACAGCTGAGTTGGATGCCTCGCCGGTCGAGCAGCCTACTTGCCGTCTTCAGTCCGACTGGTAACTGGCGTGGCCCCTTGCCCAGGACCATCGCGGCAGTGCCTTCGTAAGCACGCTGCAACAGTCGACCGAGCGCCTCAGCTGCGCAGACGCGCATGCCGAGAGCCTGGCTCATCGTTCGCCCCACAGCGGTAGTCAGCCTTGCCGCTACCCTGCGGGCCGGAACACGAACCAATTGCGTACATCCCGCCACAACTTCGCCGAACCGACAACGTTGACTGCGGCCGCACCAAGCCCCCGTCGCCGAGGCAAACTAACCCTCCTGCCCCCGAGCGATTGGCTCCGCCTCAAACGTGTCACATCAACACCCAAGTTCATAAGTGGCGCTGGATTCCGTCTCTAAGTCCGACTTAGCCTAAGCGGCACACCGATCAGAAGGCCCCCGATGCAAGAAATATACACCGTCGGCCACGGGAACCGCAACTTCGCAGCGGTTCGAGAGCTCCTTCGAGCCAGGGAGTGCGACTACTTGGTGGATGTCCGGAGCAGTCCTTATTCTAAGTTCAATCCGGACTTCAACGTCGATCAGCTTAGGAAGAGCACCGCCTCCACGGGTATAACTTACGTATTTATGGGCGACCAACTTGGCGGCCGGCCAAAGGACCCGCAGGTCTACAGCAGCGACGGCAAGATAGACTACGCCAAACTGCGTCTTCAAGAACACTTTAAGGCTGGACTCGAGCGTCTCCAGAACGCCGTAGAGAAGCGCCTTCACGTATGCATAATGTGCAGTGAACTGAAGCCGGAGGACTGTCACCGATCGAAACTCATTGGCGCAGAACTCTTAAATTGCGGCATCAAGGTCATCCACATTGATGGAACTGGCCAAAACTCGAGCCAAGAAGAAACCCTCAACAAAATCGCGAGCGATCAGCTCGACTTGTTCAACTTTGACCCAGCTCTGATGCGATCGAGAGGACGCTATAAGAAGTGACGAAAGTATTCACGATCGGAGGGTACGGCCATGAACCTCGCGAGTTCTTCAAGAGGCTAACAGAAAGCGGCGTCGGTCTCCTAGTCGATGTGAGGGCACGACGCCTGGTACGGGGCCCCATGTACCGACATTTGAACGCCGCCAAACTTCAGGAGATGCTTGCTGAGAAGAACATCCACTATTCACACCAAAAGCAGCTCGCCCCGACTCAGAGAATCAGGGACATTCAGAAGGAGCAAGACAGCGCAGAAAAGACAAGAAAGCGCGACAGGACTTCGCTGTCTGCCAGTTTTGTGGAAAGCTACCGGCGAGAAGTGCTCACTGCCGTCGCTCCGGAGCTACTTTCCGACATTGTTAATGGTCACGATGCTGTCTGCTTCTTCTGCGTGGAGCATGGGCACGCGGCCTGCCATCGCTCACTCATCACGGACGAGATCCGCCATCGATTTGGGATTGAAACAGTGCATCTTTGAAAGGTGAGTGATGCTGATAGACCAAAGGGTAAATGTACCTGCGTCCGATGTGCTGATCGTTGCCCGGACGCGGATGAGCAACGACAGAGTCTGTGTGGCGCCTATGATCAGACGAAGGATCGAAATGTCAGGCTTTTGCCTCCAGGGCAGTTCAACTGGCCGGATTCTGCTCCGTTCGAGGTGGGTCAGAATTATAGGTTAAAATACCGCAATAAGGGACGGATTTCACCTCCTCATTTGGAGGATGTCGAAGTTGAGTCCTATGAGCTCTCGGGTGCACTTGATCTGGTGCAGCTAGGTGCGCTCATTCGGAGTACTTGCCCGGTGCAAACTTGCCCACTCACTGAGACTTTCGGGGGTAGCTTAGACACGACGTGCGGGAGCCTTTCCGTCGCGGAGAACCAAGTTCCTTCGGGTAGCGTTGGCTTCTGGCTTTCTGACCAGCCCCTTTATAGATACGACATGTATGGTAAAGTCTGCTTTAGGTATGGGGAGGATCCCAAGTTTCATACTGTGCCGTTTGTGGGCGTTCAGCCCCGTACCGATGCAATACCGGAAGGTACTCTCGTTAGACTGTCTCTGACGCGGTCTTGGAAACCAGCTGGTAGCGACGCCGCGAAGAAGTCTTATCTGCAGATTTCTAGTTGGTATCTTTGATGGACTTCGTGGCTGTAACCGAGTGGCGTTCAGGTTTTAGCGAAAGCAGTGAGGGGTTGCGCCGCCGAATTTCGTCGTTCCTGGACGGCCGCCAACCCGCGGG
>JADEXW010000467.1 GCA_015206935.1 Pseudanabaenaceae cyanobacterium LEGE 13415
CTTCTCTCGTTTAATCAGACGTTTCAATTAATTTAAATTTGTACCGTATTTTGGATGGGTTTCAAAGTCCTTCTCTCAGCTAGTTCACATTTGTACATGAAAGCCTAGGTCGGTTCCTTTATTTGCGTGAACAAGTGCTAATTTTTCGTAATGTTGAGCATGTTCGATTAGGTGTTCAACTTCGGAATCTGAGAGTTCTCGAATCGGTTTGCCTGGGACACCCACAACCAGCGATCGAGGGGGAACATTTTTCGTCACGACTGATCCCGCCCCAATAATGCTCCCTGCTCCGACTCGAACCCCGTCGAGAACGATCGCGCCAATGCCAATCAGACAACCGCGTTCGATGTGAGCGCTATGAATCACGGCACGATGTCCGACGGTGACAAAATCTTCGAGAATAGTCGGTTGACCCGGATCGCCGTGGAGAATTGCCCCATCTTGAATATTTGTGCTGGCTCCAAGGATGATACGCTCTACATCCGCTCGCACGACAGCGTTGTACCAAATGCTGACCCCAGCAGAAATTTCAATATCTCCGATTACAGTCGCATTCGGAGCAACGAACGCCGCGATCGATAAATCGGGCGGATTCCAATAAGTTGGCGTAAAGGATGGAAAATCAGGAGGATTCACGGTGATAATGATTCTAGAAACGCGCTAAGAGAGACCGTTATAATAATTTCACGATCGCGCTTCACATTAATGAATGATTTGAGTGCCCGTACTTCATGATTAACCCCAGTTTTCAGTACCCGATTTTTGGTCCCGAAATTCAGTGTCCCCACTGTCGGCAAACGATTCCGGCATTGACACTGACTGATACTTACCTGTGTCCGCGTCATGGCGCATTTGAGGCAAATCCGAAAACGGGCGAGTTGATTCATCTGCAATCCGCCCGTCACTGGCGGCTGTGGAATGATGAATGGTATCGCCAACATACCCACCCAGACGGAATTCGATTTGAGATTCATGAAGCGCTGGATCGACTCTATACCCAGGGCTATCGCGCGACTCGTGTGATTATTGCTCAACGGTATAAGGAACTCATCAGCACGTATTTAGAGCGGAGTACGCCTTGGCGCGGACAGTCCGATTCTCCGAAACCGCGCCTCTATGGGCTTCCGGTTGAGTTTAGTCCTGATCCGAAAGATGATCCCTGTTGGGATGTGATTAATTTCGATCTAGAGAAAGAACCCGGTGCGCCTGTGAGATATCCCTATTTTCGATTGTTTGAATAATGCACCACGTCTCGATCCGAACGGCTGATATTTTTAGGGCGATCGCATTTTATGAGCAGCTTGGGTTTCAAGTATGCGAACGCTTTCAGACGGGCTATACACTAGCGTGCTGGATGGAAGGCTTAGGCGGACGGATCGAACTGTTGCAAATTCCGGAGCCGAAACCTGCTCCAGATGCGTTTAATGATGAGCATTACACCGGGTATTATCATCTGTCGTTTGATGTGACGGAATTGGCTGAAGAATTGCCGCAGTGGATTGAAGCGCTGAAGACGAAATTAGCAGAACAAGATCAGGCGTTGACGGTGTTATTGGAGCCGACACAGCAGATGATCGGCGATCGAGTATATGAAGTGGCGTTTATTGCCGATGCGGATGGTTTACCGATCGAATTTCTGAATCGGCTGAAGTAGAGTACCATGCTCTAACTTGCGATCGATTCGGTGAAACATGCCTGCGGAACCTTTTCTCGACAATTGGACGTATCTCAAAGTTGAATTTAATTGGCTGGAACGCTTACTGTTGACCGCAGTGGCGAAACAGCGGAAAGAAACGAAAGCGGTGGAACAGGTCGTGCAAACAAAAGCCGATCGCGCAACGAGTCATTGGTGGAAAGGCGTGATTAGTTTGGAGGATACGATCGCGTTTGATTCTCCAGTGAAGCCACCCAAATCGGCTCTAAGTTATCAACAGCAATTAGATGTACGAATTCAAGCGAGTCTGAAACGGGGAATTGGACTGGCGTTACCGATGTTATGCGATCGTTTAAATCTCACAACAGCCGAGAAAAATATCATTCTGATTGCTCTCGCGCCTGAAGTGCATCGTCGTTATGCTCAATTATTCGGATATTTGCAGAGCGGTCAGGACGTTTCAGAGCGACCCACGATCGATTTAGTATTACGCTTGCTTTGTCGAAATGATGCGGAATGGCGAACGGTACGATCGAGCTTGATTGATTCAAGTCGATTGATGAAATCAGGATTGATTGAGATTGAAGAAACTGATCGATCGATGTTTTTATCTCGATCGCTAAAACTTTCTGATGATTGCGTGAATTATCTCTTGGGTGAACCCGCAGATTTAGCGGCGTTAGAAGAATTAGTTTCGTCAGAAATGCCCGTTGAAATGGCGATGACGCGATCGAAGACACAATCGATCAATTTGGTTCTACCCAAGCCAGTTCATGACGAATTAGAAGAGATGTATGACCAAATTCGGTTCGCGTCTCAGTTGCAAGACTGGGGATTTGGAGCAGCGAAGGGCATGACTGCGTTATTGATTGGCGCGAGTGGAACTGGAAAAACGCTCGCCATTCACTCGATCGCTCAGAAATTAGAATTACCGCTAATCGAAATTGATTTAGCGATCGATCCTTCTGAAGATTTACTTTCTCACCCGCTTCTACTAATTAAATCAGCGGAACGATGGTTAACTCGATCGGCTCCGATCTCAAAAGTCATTGAATTGATTGAATCTCGAAGCGGTTTAACTTGCTTTAGTGTGCAGCATCGATTAGCGATTCCAACGGCTTTGAGATCGCGGATTGATTTCACGATCGAATTTCCGAAACCGGATGCGACAGCCCGTATTCAACTTTGGCAACAAGCTTTTCCAAAAGAAACTCCGGTTGCCGAAATTGATTGGAAACCGTTGGCGAAAAAGTACACACTCACAGGCGGGGAAATTCAGAAAATTGCTCAAATTTCAGCGATCGAAGCCCTGTCCCAAAATTCACCCGCGATCGAACTTGCTCACATTCTTAAAGCAATCGACCGACTTTCCCGATAAGCGGAAGAGAAATTGTTTTCCGTTGCCACAATCGCACCATTAGATAGAGATTCAGCACAAAGTAACCTGAAGTCATAAAACTTGCGGTCAAAAGAAGCGGCAACTGAGCCGATTCGGACGTGAACGCACTCGCGCCGATCAATCCATAAATCAGCAACCAGCCCATCGCAAATTTGACCACAAATCGACTGAGATTGCGCTCTTGACGACTGCCCGATCGATGATACAGCGTCCAAATCGCTGGGAAAAAGCCGAAAACAGGCAAAAGGTAGAAAAATAATCGGAGATGCCGAATCTCATCTGGTTCTAAGCGATCGAAGTCATTCATAAACTCAAGGAATCACAAGGAAGGAGGATGGAACCGAAACCAAAGCGCCATAATAATATCTAGAGACTGCCCAAAACGATCTCATGAATTTCTGTCGTTAGTTGTTGCATCATGCCTCATCGCAATAAGCTGTGGATTTGGTGGGAGTCCCTATCTCCCGTATCGAAAGCGATTTCAGTTGCCACTTTTGTCCCATTAGTGGTGCTGAATGCTTGGGCGTTCTCGTCAATTTTTAGTTATTTTCATTCGTTATTAGCGATCGTCGTTGGAGCCTCGTTGCTGACATTTCTGCTGAATTATCCGGTCAGCTACATGCAGCAACATGGAACGACTAGAGGACGAGCCGCAATTATTGTCTTTCTATTCACGATTTCGATCTTATTAGCGATCGGGGTAACACTCGTTCCCTTAGCGCTCCAGCAAGCTCAACAGTTAGTCGTGCGCTTGCCGGATTGGATTGATTCAGGACAAAGACAATTGATTCTGCTTAATGATCAAATCGAGAAAGCGGGATTTCCAGTGAGTCTTGATGTGTTGGCAGATCAAATCACGGCTCCGGTAAAAAATCAATTACAGCGATTAGCCGGAGATATTCTTGGGTTAGCAGTCATTACGCTAACAAGTCTGCTTGATTTTCTATTAACGCTAGTATTAACGTTTTATTTACTCCAGCATAGCGATCGACTCTGGCAAAGCTTAGTCGAATGGTTGCCCGATCGCATTCGTGATCCATTCAGCGAAACCTTACGACTGAGTTTTCAGAATTTCTTTTTTAGTCAATTGATCTCATCAACTTCGATGGGATCTGTGTTGACAGTGATCTTTTTAACGTTGCGAGTTCCGTTTGGGTTGCTGTTTGGATTAACGATCGGCACAATGGCATTGATTCCCTTTGGTGGATCGGTGGGAATTGCAGTCGTATCTTTGTTAGTCGCGTTGCGGGATATTGGATTAGGTGTAGAAGTCTTGATCGCGTCTTTGATTGTTCAGCAGATTATTGAAAATCTGATTATGCCGCGCGTGTTGGGAAGTTTTACAGGATTGAACCCAGTTTGGGTGTTTATCTCGATTTTGATGGGAGCGCGAGTGGGAGGACTGCTTGGAGTTGTTGTAGCAGTGCCGATCGCAGTAGTGCTGAAAAGCATTTTGGTGTCATTACGATCACCAAGTACAATTCTCGTCACAACAGATACGCATCCGGTTACAGTAGCACGATCGGAAGAACTTTCAAAAACCTCTGAAA
>JADEXW010000468.1 GCA_015206935.1 Pseudanabaenaceae cyanobacterium LEGE 13415
CAGTTCGTCCAGAAAGTCACGGCGAATCAAGTCGGGACGAGTCGAGAGCGCTTGACCGACTTTGATAAATGTAGGTCCTAATTTAGTAAGAATTTCACGGAGTTGGGTAGCGCGTTTGAATTTATTGCGTTCTGCGACTCCTTGCCAATCATCCCATTTCAGACCCAGAATAAACCCGACGAATAGTAAAGTGACTCGGAGCGCACGCCAAATTACGCGCCAGGGGCGGACACGGTAATGATTTGCGATCGCAGTGGAGTCATAACGTTTCAGTTGGAAAAGCGGAGTTCGAGCCACGGTGTTATTTGCCTCTTTCTCGATCGGGGAATCGCAATCACCCGCAGCGATGCCATCGTCGATTCCGAAATTGTCTCACTGTCCGCGATGATTACTATTCTTTATGTTTCATCTCATTCTAGTATATAAAACTACAACTTTTCGGGAGGAAATCCGACTGATTTTATTTGCGGAAAGTCGTAGTTCATCAGCGTTTTAGCGATCGAGCATCGAGTTAGGTCTAACCCAGACAATCTTTCAAACTGTAAACGACTTGATCTTGCTGCTCGTGTGACAGTTCGGGGAACATGGGCAGCGATAAGACTTGATTTGCGGCTCGATCGCTTTCTGGCAATTGTCCCGGTTGATATCCGAGCGATTTGTAAACAGGCTGCAAGTGTAACGGAAGCGGATAGTAAACCGCAGTATTCACGCCTTTCGCTTGTAAATCGCTTTTGAGTTGATCGCGATTCTGTTCGACTCGAATTGTGTATTGATTCCAAACGCTGCGACCCCCTCCGATCGATTCAGGGGCAACAATTCCGGGAATCGGAGCAAGAAGAGAATAATAGCGATCGGCAATTTCGGTGCGTTGTTGATTCCAGCGATCGAGATACTGCAATTTGATCTGAAGAATCACCGCTTGAACTGCATCAAGTCGGCTATTTACGCCTAATTCTTCGTGATAGTAACCGCTGTAACGTCCATGATCTCTGAGCATTTTTAGCTTTGCGGCAATTTTTGGATCGTTCGTGGTAATCGCACCCCCATCACCACATGCACCAAGATTTTTAGTTGGATAAAAGCTAAAACAGCCGATTTGTCCGATGCTTCCAACTCGTTTTCCGTTCCATTCTGCTCCAGTCGATTGGGCGCAGTCTTCGATCACGTATAGATTGTGAGCATTCGCGATCGACATTAATCGCGTCATGTCCACGGGTTGACCGAATAAATGCACTGGAATGATTGCTTTCGTGCGCTCAGTGATTGCGGACTCGATTTGATTGAGATCGAGGTTAAATGTTTTCGGATCGATGTCGATAAAGACTGGAGTTGCACCGACCGCACTAATCGTTTCTGCGGTGGCGATGAAGGTGAAGGGCGTGGTGATTACTTCGTCGCCTGCACCGATATTGAGGGCGCGGAGAGCGAGAAAAAGCGCATCGGTTCCAGAGTTGCACGCGATCGCAATTTCAGAGCTAATGTACTGAGCGAAAGCAGTTTCAAAATTCTCGATCGTGGCTCCGCCAATGTATCGACCGGATGCCAAAACTTCTAAAACAGCTTGGTTAATTTCGGAGCCAATGAGTTTGAATTGCTCGGACAGATCGAACGGGGGAATTGTATTCACTCGGTTAACACCACGCGCCTGTAAAGATTGGTCTCATACCAAATTAATCTATCAATGCTACCGATCCTCCGCCCCCTAAATCCCCCAATTCTGGGGGACTTTGATTCTTGTTCCCCCAAATTTGGGGGTTAGGGGGCAACGCGAATTTGTAGCACTCAAAAATCAACTTGGTCTTATGCTTTAGACCGGAATGATTTGAGTTTGGTTTCTCAAACTTGGATCTAAAGATATCAGGCAAGGGGAAAATCAATCAATGAATTTGGCGATTCAAGCAGTTTGGGCGATCGGGCTAATTTTGGCGGCGTTTGCAATTTCGTCTTGGCAACGACTGGGACTTGAAGGGAGCTTAATTTTGGCGGCGGGACGGGCGATCCTTCAGCTATCTGTAGTCGGATACGTTTTGGCAGTCGTCTTTGCGCCCCCTCAAAGCCCATTTTTAATTTTATTTGTGATAGGAGTTTTATTGCTGATTAGCGCGATCGTCACTCGAAATCGAATTAGCCAAAAATTGCCGATTCTGCCTTGGCTGATTGGATCGTTTCTGATTACGACGATCGTTACCGTTGTTTATGTCCAATTAATTGTCGTACAGCCTCAAACTTGGTATGAACCGAGATTTCTAATTCCGTTAGGCGCGATCGTACTTTCTCAAGCGATTAATACGGCAACGATTTCGGGAGAGCGATTATTTACTGCATTGAATTCTAATGTTTTAGAGATCGAAACGCATTTGAGTTTGGGAGCGAGTCCAAAACAAGCGATCGCACAATATCGGAAAGATGCGGTTCGTGCGGGAGTTTTGCCTGTCATTAATGCAATGTCGATCGTGGGATTGGCAACCTTACCAGAACTCCTAAGCGGTCAGCTTTTGGGAGGAGCCGATCCGATTTCTGCGATCGCGCTTCAGATCGTCGTTCTCTTTATGGTGGCGTTCTCTACAATTTTGGTTACATTGCTTGTGACCTATGGAATTTCGCAACAATTTTTTAATTCTCAGGCGCAACTGATTCGATGGTGATTTGAGCCAAACAGCGATACACTGAGGGCAATTCGTTATTCGATCGAGTGTTTGCGTTGAATCCTCATCTTTATCGATCGATTCCTGCTTTCTTTAAGGGCATCGCTCTTTTTACACCGGGAGGAGATTTAATCTACTGCATTGATCCGGATAAGAAAGGGCGATGGCATTTGAATCTGTGTACTGCGCTTCAAGATGCACTGGAATTGTCTGAACCACCTCATTTTTTAGTGCCTTGTTATACGGCAACGCTCGATCGATGGTTTGATGCGAGAGCCAATCAAGTTCGTGTGTTCGCGGAAGCGTATCCGCCTGTGTATCGATATCGATCGTTGTTAAATACTGTGTTTGAAGCGGGTGATTTAGCTTGGCAAATTGCTCCATCTCAAGAAATTTGCGATCCGGTGATTCTCGAAACCTATCGGCATCAGTTTCCGCAGCTTTGGGAAAATCACGATCTGATCATGCGGTACGAGCCGATTCCCCCCGCGCAACCTGCTGCACCTACTTCTCCATATCCGCAAGGCTATGTTTTGCGGTTGTTTGTATCGGGCTATAGTGCTGCAACGGCACGAATTCTACAGAACTTACACGCACTGTTAGAACAATCGCTGGGTAGTCCTTATACCTTGAAAGTGATTGATATTTTCAAACATCCGGAGCAAGCAGAAGCCGATCAGATTTCAGCAACGCCTACACTAATAAAGGTATACCCGCGTCCGGTGCGTCGAATTGTGGGCAATTTGGACGATGCCGATCGCGTTTTACATTTGTTGGGCGCATTGGATGAGAACAGAGATGATTGATGCCATTTTAGAAAAAGCTCGATCGAGAATGGATTTATCTCCTGAAGAGGGAGTTTTATTGCTGAAATCGAACGAGGTTGAGAAGATTCGGGAAGTCAGCGATCGACTCCGGCAAGAACAATCCGGAGAGACTGTAACTTATGTGATCAATCGCAATATTAACTACACTAATATCTGCGAGCAACACTGTAGTTTCTGTGCGTTCCGAAGAGATGAGGGTGATGAAGGTGCTTACTGGTTAGACTGGGCGCAAATTCTAGAAAAAGCGACCGATGCAGTAAAAAGAGGCGCGACGGAAATTTGTATGCAGGGCGGACTAAATCCCACTGCAAAGGTTCATGATAGTTCGCTGAAGTACTATCAAAAGTTAGTTGAGACAATTAAATCTGAATTTCCTCAGCTACATCTCCATGCGTTCTCACCCCAGGAAGTTCAATTTATTGCACGAGAAGACCATTTAACCTTTGCAGAAGTGATTGCAGCACTCAGAGATTCTGGAGTCGATTCGATGCCCGGAACTGCTGCTGAAGTGTTAGATGATTCAGTTCGGAAAGTTCTTTGCCCTGAAAAGATTGATAGTGACACTTGGATCGAGATTGTACGAACCGTTCACGAGCAAGGTGTACCCACTACTAGCACGATGATGTCTGGACATATTGAAACACCAGAGCAGCAAATCCAGCATCTAGAAAAACTACGATCGCTTCAACAATCGGCAAAACAATCCGGTCACATCGGCATCACAGAGTTTATTTTGCTGCCATTTGTCGGTCAAGAAGCTCCAAAACCTTTACGCCGCAGAGTGGGAAGAGATCAACCTGTACTATCAAATTCATTGTTACTGACGGCTGTTGCTCGAATCTATCTAGGCAATTGGATTCCGAATCATCAACCGAGTTGGGTCAAATTAGGACTATCCGGAGCCGTCGAAGCTTTGAACTGGGGCTGTAACGATATTGGTGGCACATTGATGGAAGAACACATCACCACAATGGCAGGCGCGATCGGGGGGACTTGTATGGAAGTTGAGACTTTACAGAATGCGATCGCATCGCTCGATCGTCCTTATCAACAAAGAGATACTTTATACCGACCCCTCGTTCCACTGAGTTGAGATTTAGAATTGCGAACCCTTCGGAAACTAAAGT